>DATGOF010000612.1:0-8300 GCA_035306285.1 Acidobacteriota bacterium
CGCCGCGGCTGAGTAGAACCTTGTTCCTGGGCTAGTAGCGACTCCCACAGCGGTGAAAGCGGGGAAAAAAGAAGAAGCAAGACCGCAATGGTGCGACAAAAGCTTCTGCTCTCCGCCTCTTGTTGATCGCAAGCGTTCATCTTACTGCCTCATCCCCATCTATAGTGCACAGAACGAGCGGTCCGGAAATAAAAATATCCCCCAGTCTGGCGGATTGTTGCCGGCTCTTGATTTGACGTTCGCGGAAATCACTGGGCGTCCGACGTTAGGCCAGACCGTGAGAAATAAGAGTTCCCTCCGTCTTTGATCCCTTATTCCGATAGTACAGGGCATCCTCCTTCAGATAGACGGTCAATGTCTCATTTTCTTTCAGCTTCCCCTGTATGATGAGTTCGGAAACTGGATCTTCGATGAACTTCTGAATGGCTCGTCTCAGTGGTCTGGCTCCGTAAGACCGATCCCGGCAGGTTTTCTGAATAATCCAATCCTTCGCTTTGTCGTCCAACTGAATCGTAATCTGCTTTGACTCCAGATGCTGATTGACCTGCTTCATCAAAAGATCGACTATCTGTTTTAAGTCTTCTTCCGTCAGAGAATCAAAGATTATGATCTCATCCAGTCGGTTAATGAACTCAGGATTAAAGACACGTCGCACTTCATTCATGATCAGGTCTTTGACTTTCTGCGTCCCATGCTCTTTCTCGGCAGCAAACCCGAGCTGCGGCTTTTGCACCAGGTAACGCGCGCCGATATTCGATGTCATGATGATGATGGTGTTCTTAAAGTCGACCGTGTTCCCGTGTGAGTCGGTTAACTGCCCATCTTCAAAGACCTGAAGAAGCAGGTTAAATACGTCATAGTGGGCCTTTTCGATCTCGTCCAAGAGAAGAATCGAATAGGGATTTCTCTTGATCTTCTCGGTTAATTGACCCCCTTCTTCATGTCCGACATAGCCCGGAGGTGAACCAATTAGCTTGGACACTGAATGTTTCTCCATGTACTCGGACATGTCAAATCGAATTAAAGACTTTTCGCTCCCGAAAAGAAACTCCGCAAGTGATTTGGCCAACTCGGTCTTTCCAACTCCGGTCGGCCCCAGAAAGAGGAAAGAACCCACCGGCCGATCAGGATGTTTGATGCCGGCCCGACTTCGTCGAATAGCACGTGAAAGCGCCGAAATGGCTTCCTGTTGGCTCACAATACGGCGGTGGAGGTGCTCCTCCATCTGAAGCAACTTTTGTACTTCTTCTTCTTGAAGCGCTTCAACGGGAATACCGGTCCAGCGGGAAATCACCTGCTGGACGTGACGCTTCTCCACTCGCGGGACAATCTTGTTCTTCAGTCTCCAGCGCTCAGTACGAATCTGCAAATTCTCGCGCTCGACCTGCTCCCTTTCTTTCAGTTGGGCGGCGCGGTCGAAATCCTTAGCGGAGATGGCATCGTCCATTTCACGAACAATCACCTTAATCTTCTTCTGCAGCGCGGTGACATCCTCCGGAAGGACGGTATTATCCAGCTTCACTCGGGCCCCTGCCTCGTCCAGCACATCGATGGCTTTGTCCGGTAAAAATCGATCAGGTATGTAGCGGTTGGACTCATAAACCGCTGCCATAATCGCCTCATCCGAATATTCAACCTGGTGAAAGCTTTCGTAACGCTCCTTGATCCCGTAGATGATCTGAAGGGTTTCGTCCTCGGTAGGCGGCAGGACGCGAATGGTTTGAAAACGGCGCTCAAGTGCGCGGTCCTTCTCTATGGATCGCCGGTACTCGTATGGCGTAGTAGCCCCGATGCACTGGATCTCCCCTCGAGACAATGCCGGCTTGAGGATGTTAGCGGCGTCCAACGACCCCTCAGCAGAACCTGCACCAACCAGGGTATGGAGTTCGTCAATGAAGATCACGAAGTTGGGATTCTCGATCAATTCCTTCATGATCGCCTTCAGGCGCTCTTCGAACTGACCTCTGTACTTGGTACCGGCCACGATCAGTGAGATATCCAGCGCCAACAATCGCTTGTCTCCCAGCATAGAGGGAACTTGGCCGTTGACGATCCGTTGTGCCAGGCCCTCGACAATTGCCGTCTTCCCGACCCCTGGTTCACCGATCAGAACGGGATTGTTCTTGGTTCGTCGGCACAGGATCTGAATCGCCCTCTCCAGTTCGCTTTCGCGACCCACCAGAGGATCCAGAGCCCCGTTCATGGCAGCTTCAGTCAGGTCTCTACTGAACTCCGTGAGAATCAAAGAATCTTTGGTTTTACTGGGCGTCGGTTTTTCGGGTGCTGATCCGGCCAGATCTTCACGCACTCTCGAGAGGCGTAAGCCTTTTTCATAAAGAATGCCGGCAGCCAGGGATTTCTCTTCACGCAGCAATCCGAGAAGAATATGTTCAGTTCCGATATAGCTGCACAACAACCGTTCGGCTTCTTCGGCTGCGAAGCTCAGTACTCGCTTCGATTCATCACTGAGAGGCAACTCGACCGAAGTGGAAACTTTTTCCCTTATATTGGCGCGACCTTCAATCTCTTTTCGAATGCTATCCAGGGTAGCTTCAGCGCGCGGAAAAAAGCGACTTGCCAGAGCCTTGTCCTCACGCAGAAGACCGAGAAGGATATGCTCGGTTTCGATGCATCGAGATCCAAGCTGGCTCGCTTCATAACGGGCGAAGAAGATAACCCGTCTCGCTTTTTCGGTATATTTTTCAAACATAAAGCATCTATTGACCGCGCCGATTGTGGACTCTATTTAAACAAAATTCCAGGACACACCGCAAATTGAGGAAAGAGCCCTTATCGACTCTATTATAGCGCTTTCCAGTGAAAAGTTTACGGCTGCCTCCATGCTGGACGGTCCATTCATCCAACAGCCTCCACTTCCCGCAACTTGCCGCCTTCCATGTTCTTCACCTCGTCACAGAGCATGGCCAGTCGAGGGTTATGCGTCACAATAATTGAAGTCAATCCATACTGCCTGTGCACTCGCTGCAAGAGCTCGTGGATCTTCTCCGAAGTACCGAGATCTAGATTACCGGTCGGTTCATCAGCCAGCAATAGTTCTGGTTCTCCGGCCAAAGCCCTGGCCATTGCCACTCTTTGTTGCTCACCGCCTGAGAGTTCACCAGGCTGGTGATGCATCCGCTTCTCCAGTCCCATTTCAACCAGCAGGTAGCGTCCCCTCTCTCGAGCCTGCTGGGGCGACCAGCGGCGCAACAGCAAGGGAAACATTACATTTTCCAGAGCTGAAAATTCGGGAAGCAGATGATGAAATTGGAACACGAATCCAATCCGCCGATTACGAAACTCCGCCAACTCCTCGATGTCCAGCCTGGTAATATCCGTCCCGTCAAAGCAAATCGAGCCCGAATCGGGCTTTTCCATGCCTCCCACCAGATGTAAGAACGTGCTCTTGCCGGAACCACTCTCGCCCGTTACCGCGGTCATTTGCCCCCGCTCCACTCTTAAGTCAAGATGGTCCAGGACAATCAAAGTTTCGTCTCCCGAGGGATAAGACTTGCAGAGCTGTCTGACATCCAGAAGCGGCTTTCCCCGGTTACTCATAGCGCAATGCTTCCACAGGGTTCAGCCGCGCTGCTGAACGAGCTGGGTACAGGGTAGCCAGGAAACTAATCAAGATAGCGAGCACAGCAATCAGGAGCACATCGAGAGAATCGATTCGAAACGGAACATAAGGTATCGAATAGACCTGGGGCTCGAGCCGAAACACGCGGTAGGTGTCGAAGTACCAAACCGCGCCTATTCCGACCAGCACACCGCTCACGGTTCCTATCAAGCCAATGATCAGCCCCTGCAGCATGAAAATTCGAGTGATCACTCTGGGCGTCCCACCCATGGCCGTAACAATCGCTATGTCCCGGTTCTTTTCCATCACCATCAACGTCAATGTCCCCACGATATTCAATGAGGCAACCAGAACGATCAGGCTGATAGCGATGAACATCGCCAGTTTTTCAAGTCGAAGCGCGGAAAAGAGAGGACGATTCAACTCAATCCATGTATTCACTGAATAGCCCGGACCTGCTTTTTCCTTTATCGCCTCTGCTACCGCAGGAGCCCGGTAGATGTCCTCGATCCGGTATTCGAGCGCTGAGGCTTCGTCGGGCCGAAGGTTGAAGAAATGCTGGGCGGCCTCGATCGGAATCAGTGCCCAATTTGCATCGTACTCCCAGAGCCCTGATTCGAAAATCGCCACCACTCTGAAAGTCTCCTTACGTGGAGTGGGACCAAAAGGAGAGAGTTCGCCCCGCAAACCCAGAGCCGCTATGTACTCCCCTTCAGAGACAGTCAGCGCATTGGCAAGATCCCGGCCGAGAATAATAGCCGAAACCGGTCCCTCCGAATTGAAGTTGTCGAAACTTCCCTCGATGATACTGTTCAAGAGTTCCTGGAAAGCCTCTCGCCGGTCGGGATCGACGCCTTTCAAGATGACGGGCTGCTGACGCTGGCTTACCTGTAACAGCGCCTGACCATAAACAGTAGGAGTCACAGACTCAACTCCGGGAACGGTAGAGGTCAGACTGATCAGGGGTTCATATCCGGTAACCGATCCACCGCCCGTGCCAACCAGGTTGACGTGAGAGGTTGCCCCCAGTATGCGCCTTTGAAATTCTTCCTGGAAGCCGGTATTCATTGCCAGGGCGACAATCAGTGCCGTCACTCCGGCTGTCACTCCCAATATGCTGATGAACGTGACAACCGAGATAACGGCCTGCTTACGCCGTGCTTTTAAGTACCGCAGGGCAACGAAGAACTCAAATCTCACGGATTCCTTTATCAATTGGACGCAGGTGGGGAAACAGAATGACCTCGCGAATCGAACTGGAATTGGTCAGTACCATAACCAACCGATCAATACCGATTCCCTCCCCTGCAGTCGGGGGCATGCCATACTGGAGCGCCCGGATATAATCTTCATCCATACGGTGGGCCTCCAGATCTCCTCTTTCCCGACTTTTGAGCTGTTCTTCGAATCTCTTCCTTTGCTCCTCTGGATCATTCAACTCGCTGTAGGCATTGGCAAGTTCAAGACCTCCGGCAAACAGCTCGAATCTCTCAACAAAGCGGACGTCATCCTTTTTTCTCTTGGCAAGCGGAGACAGTTCGACGGGAAAATCATAAATAAAGGTTGGTTGAATGAGCTTGGGCTCCACCACGTGCTCGAAAAGCATTCCGAAGAGCTGTCCCCAATTGGCATCGTCAGGATACTTCACTGCCAGTCGATCAAGAAGGGCAGCTAAGGCTTCTGCGTCTCCCAGCTCAGTCTCAGAAGGAGCGGGTCCTTCGTCCCAGAAAAATCGAATCGCCTCCAACATCGAGTAACGCCGGAACCGAGCAAAATCGATTCGCTCCCCTCTGAACTCGACCTCGAGCCCTCCATTGATTACCTTGACGACGGAACGCAACATCGCCTCAGTGAGCTCCATGAGGTCGAAATAATCACTGTAAGCCTGGTAGAACTCCAGCATCGTGAATTCCGGATTGTGTTGTGTCGAAATACCTTCGTTACGGAAGTTCCGATTGACTTCAAAAACGCGGTCGAACCCTCCCACGATCAAGCGCTTGAGGTAAAGTTCGGGAGCAATCCTCAGGTACAGGGGAATTCCGAGAGCTTCATGATAGGTTTCAAACGGTCTTGCAGTGGCTCCGCCAGGCAAAACCTGCATCATCGGCGTCTCCACTTCAATGTAGCTGCGGGATTCGAGAAACTTGCGTATCTCAGAAACAATCCGGCTTCGTTTGACAAAAATCTCTCGCACCTCTGGATTTGCTATCAGGTCCAGGTAGCGCTGCCGGTAGCGAGTCTCTACGTCAGCCAATCCATGCCACTTTTCAGGGAGTGGCAGTAGGGCCTTTGAAAGGACAAAAAGCTCATCGACAAAGACCGTCAGTTCACCCGTTCGTGTTCTAGCGAGCTCTCCTGTGACACCGATAAAATCACCGATATCTAGAAGCCGATACAGCTCATAGCTCTCCTCACCTACCCTGTCCTGTCGCAAATAGATCTGGATCCGTGCACCATCGCCACTGATATGCCCAAAACTGGCTTTTCCATGGCCGCGTACCGCGATGAGACGACCGGCCGTTCTAACACTGATATTCTCAGCTTCTAATTCCTCACCGCTTTTGTCGGAATAGCTTTCGACGAGTTGCCGCACAGAATGGGTTAAATCGAATTTGTGAGGATAGGGATCATATCCCTTCTCTCGAATGGCGGCCAGTTTGGCGTATCGCCGCTCAATGTGATCCGTTACTGTGCTCATCAGGGCTCCGTTCCAACTCGATTCGGATAGAATCGAGAATGCCGTTGACAAATTCCGGTGACTTTTCGGTTCCGTATTTGCGGGCAATCTCAATCGCTTCGTCGATAACGACCGTGGGTGGCGTTTCTCCCACAAGAAGCTCAGCAACCGCCAGCCGGAGGATATTCCGGTCGACTGCTGCCATACGTTCGATACTCCAATTCCGGGCATGAGCTCGAATCAGCTCGTCGACCCGGTTGCGTGCTCCGAAGCAACGATCAAACAGTTGATCCGCATAATCTCGGACCTCTTCTCTCACCTGCTCGCTCGAGTTCCAGAACAATTTCCTGCACTCTTCCGGCTGACTACCTGAGAGGTCTGCCTGGAACAGCATCTGGAGTGCACACTCCCGCGCTTTGCGTCTGCTCATTCCTGTTGCGACTGGAAATAACGGCTGCTCTATCCGAGCTGCTTGTGAAGATTAGCCATCTCGACGGCAGCCATTACCGCCTCCACTCCTTTATTACCATATTTGAGACCGGCCCGATTCTCTGCCTGTTCGACACTGTCCGCGGTGATGACTCCAAAAGTCACCGGAAGACCGCATTCCAATGCCACCTGACCAATTCCCCGCGTCACTTCCATGGCGATATAGTCATAATGGTCGGTCTCACCTCGTATCAAGCATCCGAGGCAGACAAGCGCGTCGAATTTCCCACTTCTTGCAAGGCTTAAGGCAGCGATCGGAATTTCGAAGCTTCCCGGCACTCGTACTATCGTGACGTTATCTGTCGAACCACCGGTCCGTTGAACGAAATCGAGCGCACCGGCCAGAAGTCTTTCAGTGATTGATCCATTGAACCGGCTTACTACAAAGCCCAGCCGCAGGTCTTTCGACTCAAGCTTTCCTGATAGTTCTGTCACCGATGTGTCTCCTTTCTGGGGAAGCGAGGCTCCCGCTTCGCGGAGAAAGCTTCGATCCCCTCCTTCATCTCCTCGCTTCCTACACACATTCCAAACAGTAGAGATTCTAACTCCATTGCCTGCTCAAGCGGCATTTCGAGGCCGGAATTGACCGCCTCTATACACCGCCTGACCGCAAGGGGACCATTTTTCAAGATTTTTCCAGCCAGCTCCAAACTCGCCGGCAACAACTCCTCTGGTTCAACGACCTGATTGACGAGGCCGATTCGAAGCGCTTCCTCAGCCGACACCATCCTCCCGGTCAGCAAAAGCTCCAGCGCCCTTCCTCGGCCGATCAAACGAGGTAACCTCTGAGTCCCTCCATAACCGGGGATCAGCCCGAGCTTCACTTCCGGCTGCCCTAGCCTGGCTTCGCTGGACGCAACCCTCAGATGGCACGAGAGGGCTAGTTCACACCCACCACCCAGACAGAATCCGTTTATGGCGGCAATCACAGGAAGGCGAAATCGTTCTATGGAGCTGAACAGTGCCTGGCCCTTCCTGGACAGGTCACGTCCCTGGGCTGAATTGAGGTCGGTAATCTCATCAAGGTCAGCACCCGAGGCAAAGGCCCTGTCTCCACTCCCGGTTATAATCACGCACTGCGCGGCTGAATCCCCTTCTATTTGTCTCAATGCCCTGGACAACTCCTCCAGAGTTTGAGAACTCAAGGCATTCATCACCTGTGGCCTATGAATGGTGATTCGTGCAATGCCGTCCTCAACCTGAATCAAGAGGGTTTCATGTTCAGACATTATCTCTCTCCCGATCAGCCGCTGAGGGCTGGAGCGGTCTCATTCTTTCCGGCGAACCACTTTCGCCAGACACTCGCGACGATAGATTACTACTATCGGACTTCGCTGTTCTGACCGATAAGTCTCATCCCCCTAGCCATATAGTGAAGTCCAGAAATCAGTGTCAATGCAAGGGTTGCAAAGAACAACACGGACAACCCTGGGAGCGGATATTGGACCAGGTTGCTGACCAGCACCGCCATGATCAGGGCTAGTTGCGATACCGTCGTCAGCTTTCCGGCCATCGAGGGAGGATAGAGACGCCGTCCCACTGTAAGATTGATGG
>DATGOF010000613.1:0-12042 GCA_035306285.1 Acidobacteriota bacterium
CGCCAAAGGTGGATCGAGGGCGGGATGGCTCCGGGACAAATGATAGGGTTTGGATCTCTGCTCGATCCAGAGGCACTGACACTAGGCTTTGCTCGACGATTTGCGACCTACAAACGAGCGGGCTTAATTCTACACGATATGGATCGCTTGAAGAGAATCGTCACAAACCCGTGGCGTCCAGTGCAGATTATTTTTGCCGGGAAAGCCCATCCTGCCGATGAACCGGGAAAATTTCTGCTGCAGCAGATTTTTCAAGCCTGCTCGTCACCTGAACTGGCCGGGCGCCTGGCATTTATCGAAAATTACGACAAGCATGTCGCGCACCACCTGGTTCAGGGTGTCGACGTCTGGCTCAATAATCCGCAGCCTCCGAAGGAAGCCAGCGGCACCAGTGGCCAGAAGGCTTCGCTGAATGGCGTTCCCAACTTCAGCGTCTTGGACGGCTGGTGGTACGAGGGCTACAACGGCGAAAACGGCTGGGCTATCGAGGGAAACGACGACGCGGAAACTGCCGATTCGATTTACCGGCTCCTCGAGGAGCAGATCGTGCCCACCTTCTATGAGCAAGACGGGAACGGAATTCCAGTCAAGTGGGTTCGGTGCATGAAAAATGCCATCGCTTCCACTGCAGCACCTTTTTCGACTCGGCGAATGCTGAAAGATTACGTACGGCAGATTTACTGCCTGACGTCATCTGCCGACTCGTGACGTTCGTGACTTCGAACGAAGAATTAAAGTGTTCAGAAGAGCCGGACCACTATTCTTCCGGCTCCAACTCGAGCGTGATGCCGTCTACCTCCACGCCATGCTCAGCGGCATAAGACTGAAGCACTTCTGAGAGCTGTGCCATCCATCCCTCTAGATCGATGCTCTCCTGGGGCGCCACCATGTAGCTCAGATCCGGTCTTCTATCGGCCCAGTGATCCTTTACGTCATCCAGGATGTGGACAAATTCCCGCCCATTGACGGATTGGCCTTTCGGGTAACGACTCTTCTCCCAGATCGTTTCGAGAGTTTCGAAGGTTTGCTTGCGCGCTTCGACCGTCCTATTGGCTTCCCTGTAAGCCGCAATTAAAGCACTCACGGCCTGGCGGGCCCGATCCGATTCAGCGGCTTCTCTCGCCCTTGACAGGTGATTTTCGATCTCCTTCAGAGAAATAATCGTCTGATCGTGCTGCCGGGTAAACAACGCCAGTGAGAGCAGAACTTCCAGATTGTATCGGTTTCGCTCAACGCGGCTGAGGTTGTCATATATCTGGTGGACAAGGGACTGAGCCCGATCAGCATATACGCGAGCCTTTTCGGCCAGTTCGGCGTACTTGCCATCGTACACCGGCACGAAGTCAAGGCCTGGTAAGGCAGGAATTGCGGGCTGAGGCAGCGTTTCGTCTCGGCGGATCACACCAATTCCCTTGCCATAGGAGTTTCCATAACCTGAGTCGCGCACGCGGGAAACGACACGATCCCAGCTACTCTGAAAGAAACGCGCCTGCTGCTGCAGCTCCTGGTAGATCTCAACCATTCCGGAAGCATTCAGCCCGTAGTAGACTCGCATGAAGTCGGCGGTGTGCTGCTCGACTGAGGGTATGCCGTGGGTCCAGCCGTACTGTGCCACGGTTGCCCAACCAAGCCAGAAAGTTTCATTGTGAAGTCCCGAGTCGTCCCAGGCTGCTCCGAAGGTCCCAATCGGTCTTCCTTTCCAGGCATCATAGGTCAGAGTGTTGAAAGTCGACTTGATTCTCCCCTGCCGGGACCGAAAATCACCGCTTTCTGAACTCCAGTAATTGGGGAACAGGTATTCACTCCCCTGCATCGATGTATACGCGAGCTGTCGAATTCCATGGCGGTTTTGAGCTTCTATGAACGATTCATCGCTTCCCAGAACACCATTGATCACATCCGGTGGCAAAAGCGGGATGTGACGGGTCAACAGAGGATACTCGACCCAGAGAATCATCCGGCGATTGCGCTCGCTCAAAAATTTGTGAGCACGATTTACGAACTCCACCCAGGCAAGGCTACGATTCTCAGGATTATACGGCTTCTCGCACTTGTCACAGATTCCAGCATAGTAGACCTCGTCTGTAGACACGTGAAAGTAGTCGACTCCCTGCGTCGCATTGATTACATCCTGATACATAGAAAAGATGAGGTTGTAAGATTCCTCATCACACAGACAGGCTTGATAATTCATTCCATCCGCACGGAGATGGGCAAACTGGGAGTGCTTCAGCACGTAGGCCATATGTGCCGGTGCCTGCACATTGGGAATGACCTGAATGAAGCGCTCGAGACCATAGTCCACAATTTCTTGAAGTTGCTCTGTCGTAAACGCACCCGGAGCCCCAATGATTGGGTTTGATGGATACTCAAACTTGTCCTCGAGTTCAAAAGAGATGCCATTAACCTTGAAACGAGCGGCCCAGTCGAGATATCTCTTGAGGGTTTCGATCCTGTCGTGATGGTGTTTCGTATCCCAGTGCAGAATGCGAAGTTGTAAACTGGGCCAGTCTTGAATTTCTATCTCAGGAATCAGCAGTGATCCGGACGGATCGCGTTTCACCAGTTGAAGAAAAGTCTGCACACCATAATAGAGACCTTGGTCGCTGTTTCCCGTGATCTCGACTCCTGACGAATCGATACGCAACCGATATGCCTGTTGGACCAGCCCTGGCTCACCCTCGGCCTTCACGGTACCCGATTGAACGCTGAGACGAATAACCTTCGTCGGACGGCTACCGGCTTCTACCGTGATCCCGTAAAAGCCTTCCATATCCGAGATCAGTGTCCTTATAGCGATATGGTCGGGAGTGAGACCGTCTCCCCGCCAGGTCCAGGATCCTTCGAGGCTGATATCGGTTTCGCCTATTTCAACGTGTCGAGGCGTGGGAACCACGGAATAACCGCGCAGGTAAAGTTCCGTAGGAAGTGGCTCTGCCGACAGAGACGGTCTGCCAAATGTAAGCACCAGCACGAAAAGGAAAGTCAATCGAATTGAGTACAAGTTCTTACTCCCTCTTAAAACAGCACCACGATGTGCCTGTTATGAATGAGACATCCGCTAGAGATCACCAATTTTCTTCAATCTCTTTCGTTTTGTCATGGACGTTTTTTCATTTCTTTTCGACGCTACCTCTTTTCCGCTGGAATCGAAATATCCCCTCCACCTTGACAGCGCCACTCCGCTTCAGGAATATGGGCGGCGAAAAGAGTCGGGTGAGGCCAGTAACCGTCCAAAACTCTGACCATTCGTTTTCTTTCGGCGAACGGCGGGGAGGGCACATCTCGAGAACAAATGCCCGAATTGCTGCCGAGAGGTGGTCACATTGTCGGGTGCCGGATCGAGAAAAGGGGTAATGAATGAAACAAATCTCGCGGTCGTGTTATGTCAGGTAATACGGGAGCTGCCGGAGACTTCAAGCGGGTACTGTCGTTATGGGACCTGATCCTCTTCGGAATTGCGTTCATGGGGCCTACGGCACCTTACGCAATGTTCGGGATCGCTACAGCTCAATCGGAAGGCCACCTTCCTCTTGTCTACGGAATCGCAATGTTGGCAATGAGTTTCACGGCCATCAGCTACGGCAGAATGGCGATGGCTTTTCCCCACGCCGGGTCTACCTACACCTATTCGACCGAAGCCCTGAATCCATTGATTGGGTTTTTCGCCGGGTGGGGGATGATCATGGATTACATTCTGATTCCCCTGCTTAGCGTGGTTTTCGTCAGCCTGACCGCCGCCAAAGTCGTACCGGAAGTCCCCTATTTTATCTGGGTCTTTCTCGCAGCAGGCGGGATCACCGCGATCAATCTTCGCGGTATTAAGGTGACAGCGCGGGCTAACTATGTTCTGAACGCAATCATGGTGTCTTCACTCGTCTGGTTTGTCATAGTTGCCGTGCGCGCTCTATTGGGTGGAGTGGGCGAAGGTTCCCTTCTGTCTTTGAATCCCTTTTACAACGCTGAAACGTTCTCTTTCGAAGCCGTGATGACGGCTACGTCGCTGGCCGTGCTCTCCTATATTGGATTCGACGGGGTAACAACCCTATCCGAAGATGCACGCAATCCAGAGAGGGACATCTGGAGAGCAACTGTGCTCGTTTGTTTCCTGGCAGGCGGGTTATTCATCATGCAGAGCTACCTCGCTCAAATGGTATGGCCCGATTATTCTCTTTTCAATCCAATCGAGACCGCTTTCATGGATGTAAGCCAGTTGGTGGGCGGCGCGAGTCTTTATTATTTCGTATCCTTCGTCCTCCTGGTGGGCGGTGTAGCCAGTGCTGTCACCGGTCAGGCCAGCGCCTCGCGCCTGCTCTATGGCATGGGCAAGGACCGTCTGCTCCCTCACAAGATTTTCGGCTATGTGCATCCGAAACTTGGAACGCCCATCTACAGTGTGCTTCTAATGGGCGCGATTCAATTGGCCGGTGCTTTTCTCCTCAAGTTTGCCGAGGTAGCAGAACTCGTGAATTTCGGAGCTTTCATCGGATTCATGCTGGTAAACCTTGCGGTGGTACGCCATTACTTCTTCACGTTGAGACGTCGTGGAGGCACAGGCTTGCTGGCTAATCTCATCCTGCCTCTTCTGGGCTTTGGGGTCTGCCTCTACATATGGATTCACCTGTCAAGCTTCGCTCTGACTCTGGGGTTCGTTTGGATGGTACTGGGCCTCTTCTATATCGCCTATCTGACTTCCGGCTTTCGGAGAAAGCTCAAGGAACTTAAACTCTAGTGGGCCCCTTCCTTTGGCATGATTCGATACGGTGCGTGGTTCGAACCACAGAGATGGGGAGGGCACAGAAGAAGACTGGTTCTGAAAACGTGAGCAAGCCACCAGCCCGGGAAAAACCGAAGTCGCCACCGAGAGAGTGGGGTTAAGTCCGGGCAAACGGTTTTTGGCTAGAGATCCTTCCTTTTATGGTAAAACCCCTTAAGGGAGATCAGTGATAAAGAGCAGATCGGAGTTTAAGCCATCATGACGTTTCGCAGGGTCTTTCTCGTTATTTTTTTGGGTTTGTTCATCACCTCCAATACCTGGGCGGGAGAGCGGAGGCTCGTTTCCGGACCGCTGGTCGTAAGCGATCAGTGGCCGGAAACCACGAGTCTCAAGACCTGGATGAATGACATCATGAGACTCGAGGGAGTGGAGAACGCAAGCAACACCATGCAGGCAAAGGTTTTCTTCCGATGGCTGCGACTATTCTCCAAGATGGCAACGGGGGGAATGATTCAGGCCTTCGAAGGCAATTATGGACAAGAGCGGTACGTATCAGACGCCCATAAGAATCTGTTCGTCTACGGGTGGGGATACTGCGATACGCATAGCCGGATTGCCGAGGCAGCATGGCAGGAGTACAAAGGAGATCCGAATTCGGCCCTTCGCGTGATCACTCAACACGAAAATGGCGGCTATCACACCATGTATCGCCTTAAACTGGACGGACAGTGGGCTGCTTTCGATGCCCGTTATGGCTATTACCTGATTGAAGAGGACTCTCCGGATGCTCGCATCCTCGACTGGGAAGAAGTCGCCGTCGACGAAAATATTCTCCGTAACAAGACTTTCACTCACAGGAGCCAACCCTTCTTCGAATTCTTCGGGCAGGAATGGGAAAGAGCACTCTTACTCAATCCCACCTACTATGAATCCGAGGAGGACTGGGTTAAGGCAGGACGACCCGTGGAGTGTGTGTTCGGCAATCCCATGTACAAAATGGGAACGCCATACCACGACATGTCCTTTCGCCTTCCTCGAGGAACGACTATCGAGCGCTACTGGGACAACAGCGCACGCAAGTTCTATGTACCGGCAAAGGTCGTTGAAGAGCCGTTCCTGCCCTCCGGACGTTTCTATCGCGTCACTGAAACGATGTTTGATGGAAATTGGGTCAAGTATGATCCGAACTACCAAAAGGCGGCTCCCTACGTGACGACGGTTCCTGAAAACGAAGGTTATAACCAGCAGATTGCCGGAGGGAAAACGATAGGACAAGCATGGGGAAAATGGATCTACGCTCCTGATCTTGCGGATCCCGGAATGGTTGACAATTCGGCCCTCAGTGGAGATCTGATCCATTCAACAGAGGCACCGCATTTGCGTCCACAGGCCCTTAAGTCGGGCGGCTCGCTGGTCATCGATTTCTATAACCCTTACATCTTCGTCGATGGGACCCTCACCGGGAACTTAACAGCGACCGAGGCCGATGGAGCGAGGGTTGAGATCCGTACACTGGCACCCAAACCCAATACAACCAGCGAACCTGACAACTGGTCGGAATGGCAAATACTCCACGAAGGTGGTGACCCTTTCAAGATTGAACTGGGACGCGTACGGTATAACGAATCTGAAGTGAGCATCCACGGCAAATACCGTTTTCAGGTCAGAATTTCCTTTCGGGAAAACCCGAGCCGAGTGCAGCCGGTTGGCTTGAACAGTCTTGCGCTGGACAGTTATTTCGAAACCGGCATCATGTCGATTCCACAGATCTTTGCCGGCGACAACCGAGTTCATTTCAAGGTGAATGACTCGAGCCAGGTTGAGGCTCCTATCGAGGTCATTTATGAGTATCAGACGGATTCAGGTAGGCAGCAACACCGCCAGCTGCTCAGGCCTGGCGACTTCGTCAAGAATGTTGCGACCTATCAGCTCTCGGCACCCGGTCTAAAGCGCTGTAATTCTTTGACAATCCGCTACAGGTAAGAAGAAGGAATATGCTTTCCCGCCGCATTGTCCTTACCGTCATAGTGGCTTTGTGTGCCTCACTGAGTGCCTTGTCTTTCTTTCCGACCGTATCGCCGCAATCAGAGATACCGAACCATCCTCCCAGAACAACCATCCGTCTTTCAATCTCGCAAGAACATCCGCGCTGTGTCTTTCAGCCAGAGGGCAGTGGTGGGCGGACCTTTTCGTACGTTCGAAAGCTTTTCGAAACCGATGAGACTTTTCGTACGATCATGAATCGGGCCCTCTCAGTCGACCCCTCCGATCAGCATCCGGCCGCCAATGCCGTTTGCTGGATTGTCTCCGGCGAGGATCGTTTCGCCCGAGCTGCCATAGAGCAGATGCTCGATCAAATGCCGAACGAGTCGGGTAAGCCCTACTACAGCGACATATGGTCTTATTCGCTGGCTTATGACTGGCTGTTTCACCATCCTGAAATGACTCCAGCCGTTCAGGAAACAATCCACACCCGATTAATGGAAAGGGTGCGGACGGAGCTAGAGGCTCTGGACGACACGAATATGGCTCTCTGGCATGGAAGGAATCAGGCCGCTAACAATCTCATGACCTCTGTCCTGGCCCTTTACAACGGTCCTTCCATGGGGAGCATCCTTCAGCGGACCCTGGGACACTGGATCGAGATCATAAAGGCTCTTCAGCTCAGTGAGGCCTGGCCCGAGGGAACCAGTTACTGGATATACAACCGTGCTGGACCGTATGCTCTGGCTTCCGATTCGTTTATCAGCTCTACAGGAACTGACGTGATTCAAGATATTCCTGTCCGCCAGCTCATAAAAACCCTTGGGCTCTGGCAGCTCTATCAATATGCTCCAAATGGTGTCTTCGAGCCCTATGGCGACTCGGCTGGTTCTCTTAGACTTGGTGAAACTGGCTGGTGGACCGTTACGCAGGACTACTACGCC
Source organism: Acidobacteriota bacterium (assembly GCA_035306285.1). Lineage (GTDB taxonomy): Bacteria > Acidobacteriota > UBA6911 > RPQK01 > JAPXNP01 > DATGOF01. The sequence continues at coordinate 7,645 of DATGOF010000613.1, forward strand.
CGAATCTCACGAGACCCGGCCGTCGCAGCCGGTGCCGATTTCTTCCGCCGCCGATCACCCGATCCATACGGGGCACGCCCCTATCACTGGTATATAGCGTTGGCCTATGACCCCTCCGTGCGTCCACAAGACGCGAGCTACGACTACCGCTCCCCGGAGCTATGGATGCGAGAGAACCTGCCGCAAAGCATGCTTTTCGGAAGGGAGAGCTACGGTGTAGCCTTCTTTAGAGGTCGCTGGGGCGACCCCGATGAATTGTTCGCCAGTTTCAAGGCAGGCGACCTTCTGGCTCATCATGACCATTATGACAATGGCCACTTCAGCATTCAGAAATCCGGTAATCTCGCTCCCCAGACCGGCTTCTACGGTGGCTATTTTGAAAATCACCGGCTCGGCTATCAGGTTCAGACAGTGTCGGCGAATAGCCTGCTCATTCTTGCCCCGGGCGAATTCAGCCAGTACCTGAGGCGTCATGAATTCTGGCCCTGGCTCTCAGGCGGGCAGCGCGTTATCTCTCCTACAGGATTTCATTGCGTCAATCTGGACCACTTCAAAAGCTTGTTAAATGATAACCCTCATCTGGAGAGAGCCAAGATAACAACCTGGGAGTCAAAACCTGGTGCCTTCGATCTCGTCGAAGCCGATATCACAGCATCGTATAATTCAACCCGCTATGCCGAGCCCGGCAATGAAGCCAAAGTCTCCGACGTCGTTCGTCAGTTTCTTTATCTTCGGAGCGAAGAGCTGTTTGTCGTCAGAGACCTGATTCGTTTAACAGACACCCGCTTTCAGCCACGCTTTGTCATGCATAGTCTGAGCAAACCGGAGACCGAAACAGAGGAGATCCTGGTCGGAAATAGCAAGAACGGCATTCTTCGAACCAGCAGCAATAAGGCTTTAATTCGAGACGGACAAGGCGAGTTGGAAGTTTACAGCCTTCTCCCTGAGGCCGCACAAATTTATAAGATTGGTGGTCCCGACTACAATTTTTATGTAGAGCACGATGGAGATCTGAGCGATGGATTCGATGGAACAAATCTGATCGAAGGCATTTCTGCCAGGGTTGGAGATGCCCGTGTTGATCAGTGGCGGATTGAGATCGAGCCTGCAGAATGCCAGTTAGAAAACCGCTTCTTGACTTTGCTTGTACCTCGGAAGGTTGGGGCGCTTACACAGCCTGCCTTCGAGCTCCTTCAAAATGACGACGACATCACTCTTCTTCTGGTTGGACGCACTTTGATAGGGTTTCTAAATTCGATGACCGATCCTGTACGAATCGAAGCAGGAAAAGCAAGCGTGGCCACGGTCCATCTTCTGCTGGTCGGGCTGGAACCGGAGAGAACATATCAAGTGGGCAAGCTGATTCATGAAAGCAGTCGAGAAGGCGTTCTCTGGATTGACAACCCTCCTTCAGATAACTTCGAAGTGCGGGGAATAGACTGAAGGTAGATCGGGTAAGCCCTTATGAACATTGAATTGGCGGATGAGCTGACCGATTACTTGAAACGAATGTCACGAGTCGGGAGCACCGAAATCTTGCAGGTGGAAGTCCTTCGGGGTGGAGTTTCCAATCGCACCGTACTGGTCAAGCGTGAAAACGGCGAAGAGTGGGTTCTCAAGCAGGCGCTCGAACGTCTTCGGGTGCGTGAGGAGTGGTTGAGCGATCCGGCTCGTATTCATCGCGAAGCAGAAGGACTTCGCTGGCTCCCCCGTCTGACTCCACCTGGATCAGTCACCCCCTTGATTTTTGAAGATAGAGAGTTTCATTTACTGGCCATGGAGGCTGTACCACGACCGCACGAAAACTGGAAGCTGGTCTTGCTGGAGGGGCGGCTCGATCTGCATCACGTCAGACAATTCGCTCAGCTCCTCGGGCACATCCATCTTTGCAGCAGTCACCAAGAAGAAACTCTTCGAACTCTCTTTCGTGACCGATCTTTCTTTGATTCCCTTCGATTGGACCCTTACTATCGCTTCACAGCCGAACGTGAACCAGCGGCCACGTCCTTCTTGACCGATCTGATCAGGGAAACCCAACAGATTTCAGTTGCCCTGGTTCATGGTGACTACAGCCCGAAGAATATCCTCATCTACCAGAACAGGCTCATTCTGGTCGATCATGAAGTCATTCATTGGGGTGATCCTGCTTTTGATATCGGCTTCTCTCTCACCCATCTCCTCAGTAAGACCCATCACTGCTCCCAGCATCGGCAGCAGTTCCATCAGGCTGCGGTGGTTTATTGGACGACTTATCTGGACACGATCCAAGGGGTCTCGTGGTTCGCTTCTCTGGAGGAAAGGGCCGTTCGCCATACCCTCGGCTGTTTGCTGGCTCGGGTGGCCGGCAAGTCACAGTTGGAATATCTGTCAGAGCACGAACGCCGGTTACAGAGATCACTGATACTCGAGTTCATTGCACAACAGCCTGCCGGCATAACAGAACTCATCGATCAATTTGTCTATCGGCTCGAGGATTATGCCTGAAATCAAATTACTTACCGCTCTCGAAATTCTTGACAGCCGCGGCCGTCCTACGGTGCAAGCAACTTGCGTTCTAGCTGATGGAGTGTCGGCTTCCGCCTCGGTTCCCTCAGGTGCTTCCAGAGGCACCGCCGAAGCGACTGAATTGCGAGACGGCGATCCGCACCGGTACAGAGGTCTTGGATGTCGTAAAGCTGTTGAGATGATCGCCGGGGAAGTCAACGAAGCGATGTCCAAACGGAGCTTTTCAAACCAGGAGGAGTTGGACAGAGAACTAGTTGCCCTGGACGGCACCGCCAGCAAAAGTCGCCTCGGAGCTAACTCTACCCTGGCTGTTTCCCTGGCTTTTGCACGAGCGATCGCCCACCAGCAAGGAATCCCTCTCTACCAGCATCTTGGCAGAAATTGGAACAGCGAGCCATCCCGTGTGCCAAGGCCTATCATCAATCTTTTCAGCGGAGGAAAGCACGCCGGAGAACAGGTCTGTATTCAGGACGTTCTTGTCGCTCCTCTTTCTCCTGAAACGATTGATGAGGCATTGGCCATGACCTGGGAAATCTATCAGTGCGCGGCCGAAATCTGCCTGGAGCGCTACGGATACCGTTCTTTGACAGCCGACGAAGGGGGCCTTGCCCCTGCCTTTCCGGAAATTAGCAATATGCTGGAGGATGCCGTCGATGCGCTCAGGCGGGCCGGCCTCAAAGAAGGGAAGGACGTCGCCATCGCACTGGACGTGGCGGCTTCGCATTTTTACTCGAACCAGCTCTATCGCTTTGGAAACGAAAAGCTTGAGAGCAAAGGTTTCATCGAATGCATTCGAGCCTGGACTGCCAGTTACCCGATCGTCGCTGTTGAAGATGGACTGGCGGAAGAGGACTGGAATGGTTGGACTGAGCTTTATCGTCAGCTAGGAAATGAGGTGCTCGTCATTGGCGACGACCTGCTCTGCACGAATCCCGACCGCATCCGGAAAGCCATTCGCAAGAAAGCGGCCAATGCACTGTTGCTTAAGGTAAACCAGATCGGCACGCTCACGGAAGCCGCTCAGGCGGCTCAGTTGGCGAGGGAAGCCGGCTGGAGCATCGTCGTGAGCGCGCGCAGTGGAGAGACAGAGGATCACTGGCTGGCAGACCTGGCCACAGGTTGGTCGGGAGATCTTATTAAGATAGGCTCTATAACCCAGTCGGAACGGTTGGCAAAATATAACCGGCTTCTGGCAATAGAGAAGGAAACGGGCTGGAAACTTGCGAGTTGGCCAATCAAAGGTTCAGATCTCGCAGCCATCGGGGAAATCTCATAAGAAGAGCGGATTCGATTTTGACCTCATGGAAAGTTTTTCTACACCCCTGGAGGAGAAATAATGCATATCGACGAACTGGAAACCCCTGTAGCGACGGTGGATCTCGACATACTGGAACGCAACATTGAGCGCTTGCAGGCGTACTTGAGCAACCACGGGATTGTCAACCGACCCCACATTAAGACCCATAAGATCCCCGAAATTGCACATCAGCAAATTCGTGCTGGAGCAGCCGGAATCACGTGTCAAAAACTCGGCGAGGCTGAAATTATGGTACAGGCTGGAATCCGCGATGTTTTTGTCCCTTATAACATTCTGGGTACACGCAAACTTGAAAGACTTGCCAGCTTGATGAAAAGCGCCGAAATCAGCGTGACTGCAGATTCTGAAGTCACGGTTGAGGGTCTTCTCGAGGCAGCTCGGCTGGCGGGTAAGCCACTCACGGTTCTCGTGGAGTTCGATACTGGAGCTGACCGATGTGGAGTGCAAACTCCCCAGGAGGCGGCCGATCTGGCTCGATTGATCAACCGGAAAGAAGGGTTGGTTTTCGGCGGCCTGATGACTTATCCCACCAATGAGAAGACCGATCCCTTCGTTCGGGAGGTTCGTAACCTTCT
>DATGOF010000614.1:0-9116 GCA_035306285.1 Acidobacteriota bacterium
GGAGATTGAAGACGTGAGAGCGGCAATGGCTAGTAACAGGTAGAAGGCTGCACCGAATAATTGTCCTAGTGGAATGTTGTTAAAGATGTTGGGCAGCACCACAAAGATCAGGCCAGGTCCAGCATCAGGTGTTAGGCCCTCTACCGCAAATAGGGCCGGAAAAATTGCGAAACCTGCCAGGATGGCAATCGTTGTGTCGGCGATACTGACATAGACAGCACTCGATATCAGATCTTCCCGGCGGGATAGATAGCTTCCATAGGTGATCATGGCACCCATTCCAAGACTCAAGGAAAAGAAAGCTTGTCCCATAGCTGTCAGGATCACCGTTGAATCCATCTTTTCAAAGTCCGGCTTCAGATAAAACTCGAGACCAGTAGAGGCACCTGGAAGGGTAACTGAACGGAGAACCAGCAGGAGCAGCAGCAAAAACAGCATTGGCATAAGAATGGTTGTTACTTTCTCGATTCCGCCTCTCACGCCTCCGATGACGATGAGCACAGTCATTAAAACGAAGATAAAATGGAAGAGGATTACCTGGGGACCGTTCGACACGAATCCGGTGAAGGTTTCCGCTACCTCGGTGGCAGTGGAACCGGTGAATGCGCCGTCAAGGGTCAGAAGAATATACTTCAAGGTCCAGCCGGCAACTACACAGTAATAGCTGAGAATAACGAGGCCCGTTACTACGCCCAGGACTCCCACTAATTTCCAGGGACTCCCGGGCGCCAGCTTCTTGAAGACTCCCACAGGATCGCTCTGAGAACTTCTTCCCAGTGTGAGCTCGGCAATCATTACCGGGACGCCTATGAGCAGCACACAGAGGAGGTAGACGAGAACGAATCCCGCGCCACCATTCAGCCCTGCCTGGGTCGGGAATCCCCAGATGTTCCCTAGGCCGATCGCAGACCCTGCTGCAGCCAGCACGAAGCCGAGTTTAGATCCCCAGTTATCGCGTGTCGTAGGGTTGGCAGCCATTAAACCTCCAGTGGTTCACCGGATTTCATCCTTTCCAGTAGGGCGGTACTGTAGGACCCTGCCTGGAAATCCGGATGGGAAAGAATACGCTGGTGGAGTGGAATGCTGGTATCGATCCCTTCTATCACAAACATGCTCAAGGCTCGCTGCATTCTTGAGATGGCCTCCTCCCGATCTCTGCCGTGCGCAATGAGCTTGGCAATCAGTGAATCGTAATGTGAGGAAACAACCCAATCTTGATAGGCTGTAGAATCGACGCGGATTCCGGGGCCGCCCGGCGGGTTGTAGGCTGTGATGCGACCCGGCGACGGGATGAATGTGGTCGGATTTTCGGCGTTGATGCGACATTCGATGCTGTGTCCCGAGAACTGGATGTCGGACTGGGAGATGGCCAGGGGTTCGCCATAGGCGATTTGGATCTGATGCTTGACGATATCGATACCCGTGACCATTTCTGTGATGGGATGTTCCACCTGGATTCGAGTGTTCATTTCAATGAAGTAAAACTCACCCGATTCATCCATCAGAAATTCCATCGTACCGGCACTCCTGTACCCCACCTCATTGAGTGCTCGAACGACCTTATCACCGAGCTCTCTCCTGACCTCTTCTGAAACAGCGGGGCTGGGAGTCTCTTCGATGAGTTTTTGATGTCTCCGCTGGACTGAGCATTCCCTTTCGCCAAGATGAATGATCTTGCCGTGCTCGTCACCTAGCACCTGGAACTCGATATGTCGAGGATTCTGAAGGTATCGTTCGATGTATACGTCTGAATTGCCAAAAGCGCCTTGCGCTTCTGCCTGTGCAGTCGCCAGCGCATCCCTCAGTTCGCCGGCCTCATATACAATCCGCATTCCCCTGCCTCCACCACCGGCAGCCGCCTTGATGATCAAGGGAAAGCCAATCTTGTCGGTTAGCCTTTCAATATTCTTTTCTTCTCCGGCGGTGATCACTTCGGATCCCGGGATGACAGGCAGGCCGGCTTCCTTCATCCTTTGTCGGGCTCGGGCCTTGTCACCCATCAAGTCGATTGAATCAGGAGAAGGGCCAATGAACTTGATTCCACAGCTTTCACAAACCTCTGCAAAGTAAGCACTCTCAGCCAGGTAACCATAGCCTGGATGGATCGCTTCCACATTGGTTATTTCGGCGGCACTAATGATACTGGGGATATTCAGATAGCTTTCATAGCTCCGCGCCGGCCCGATACAAACGGCCTCTTCAGCGAAGCGAACGTGAAGGGAGTGCCGGTCTTCCTCGGAGTAGACGGCAACTGTCGGTATGCCAAGTTCTTTGCAGGCACAGATGATTCGGAGGGCGATCTCGCCGCGATTGGCAACCAGGATCTTCTTGAACATAGTTTCTTTCAGGAGACCAGTCTGATTTTGAAAAGAGGCTGACCATATTCGACAGGTTGTCCGTTGTCGGCGAGAATCTGCACGATCTCCCCCGAAACATCACTTTCGATCTGATTAAAAATCTTCATGGCTTCGATGATACACAGAACGCTCCCCTTACTTATGAAGTCTCCTGGCCTCACGAATGGTTCAGCGTCGGGTTTCGGCGTGAGATAAAAGGTCCCCACAATCGGTGCCGTAAAGATGTGAAACTCCTCCTCTGGTTCTTCCGGCGGTTGTATTTCCTGAGCAGCCTCGGGGGACGGCTCGTGGGTCACACGTGATAACGGCTCAACAGGAGCGACGCTAGTCTGAGACCGGCCCAGGGAGTTCTTGATACGAACTCGCACCCCTGATCGTTCCATCTCGAATTCTTCGATTCCGGAGCCCTGGATTAGCTCGATGAGCTCTTTTATTTCCTTGATGTTCATCCAATCTCCTTGAAAACAAAGGGGAACAGCAGCGTCATTGTCGATATTGCAGAGGACTTAGTCAAGCCGATCCCCGGGGATCGACGTGTTTCTTCAGGAATCAGCAATTGTCATCTGTATCTGCAGACTTTTCAAACTTGTCTGTAGATTTATGCCCCGAGAAGTCGATTTTGCGGGAACGCTGTTGTCCCTTTTCCGGAGTGGGACGGTCTTAGAATGCTCCCAGCTCTACTGGCTCAGCAACGTGTACCCGTTCGGAGTTACGACCACCACATCCTCGATTCGAACCCCGAACTGGCCGGGCAGGTAAATTCCCGGTTCAACCGTAAACACCATTCCGGCCTCTATTGTACATGGGAGTCGAGAGGAGATGGCCGGTTTCTCGTGGACTTCCAGCCCGAGCCCGTGACCGGTGGAGTGTCCAAAGCAGGGACCATACCCGTGCCTGGTGATCACTTCGCGCGCAGCACCATCGATCTCGGTAGACGAGACTCCGGGACGTATTTGGTCGAGAGCTGCCTTCTGAGCTTCTTCAACGATGGAGTAAATCTTGATCACCTCGGGAAGGTCCCGGTGAAGGACTCTTGTCATATCGGTGCAGTAGCCTTGATGACGGATGCCAAAATCGATCACAACTGGTTCATCGGCCTGAATCCTCTTTTGCGATGCGATCCCGTGCGGAAGGGCAGATCTGCTGCCGGAAGCGATGATCGTGTCGAAGGCGGAGCCACTGCTACCTGCTTTTCTGCATTCGTATTCGAGCTTGGCCGCGGCTTCATTTTCGGAGATGCCAGGCCGAAACTCGGCAAGGAAGGTTTGCAGCGAACTACGAGCGAGTTGGAAGCCCTCTCTCAAGATATCGATTTCAGAATCATCTTTAATAGACCGAAGCTCCTCAATGAGACCGTAAGTGGGAACCAAGTTCGTGTCGGTCCCCCATGATTCCATCCTAAGGACCAATTCGTAGGGAATGCGTTCGGCTTCAACGGCAACTCTGCGCCGGCGGCAGTGCTTCGTGAAAAGTTCACGCAACTGGTGAACGAGGGAAGGCGTGCTGAGAACTGGTTGGCAGTTAGTAACTTCCTTTTGAGCCTGGTCGATATACCGGGAATCAACCAGTAGTAGGGCTTCCCGGTCGATGATCAAGGCCAGCGCCTGAGAGCCGGAAAAGCCAAAAAGATAACGGAGGTTAGGTAGATGGCCGACTAAGAGGCCGTCTACCTCAACCTCCTTCATTCGGTCTAAAAGTTGAGAGAATCTCGCTTTGAACGGGTGCAATCTCTTAGTTTTTTATCCTCGGCGTAATGAAGAAGAGGATTTCCCTCGTTTCTCGCTCCTTGTTATCCCTCTTGAAGAGGTTACCAAAAACCGGAATATCGCCCAGTCCTGGAACTTTGTCCTGACTATTGCGATCGATCTCGACAAATATACCTCCGATGACGGTTGTGCCGCCATCCGCCACCAGTACTTTGGTTTGAGATTCGCTGGTAAGAATGGTAGGAATTCCGAGGACAGTACGCGTAAAGTCGGGGATGTTGTTTTCTACTCGAATGTTGAGTGCCACCGTGTCCTGGTCGGTGATTTGGGGAGTTACAGTCAACTGTAGGGCTGCCGTTTCGAAGCGAACAGTGGTGGTGAAGTTTTGCTGCACCGGAATGGGAATCTTTGCCCCTTGCGTGATAATTGCCTCAGCATTGTTCTGAGCGCTGACACGTGGCTTTGAAAGAATGCGAGCTTCTCCCCGACGCTCGGCGGCCGTGATCATTGCATCGAGCTTTATCGTGTCCATCAGCTTTCCGGAAATGAACTGTGCTGCTCCGACGGTTTCGTCGGCGGGTGCCAGTACGGTAAGAGCCCCCTGATTTCGATCCGAGGGTTTTCCGACAACCAGACCGAACTGAGCGCCCAGTTCGCGTGCAAAGTTGGTGGTTGCCTCGATGATTCTGGCTTCGATTTCAACCTGCTTTTCCGGTATGTCGAGCGTATTGAGAAGTGCAGTCAATTTCTCCGCACTTTCCGGCACGTCGGTGATGATCAGCATGTTGGTTCGTTCATCGACATTGACTTGTCCGCGTGGTGAAAGCTGCTCTTCCAGGGCTGGAATCAAATCTTTTCCAGATGCGTAGTTCAGGTGATGTGTTATGGTAACCGTATCCTTGGCTTGAAAGGCAGCCTGTTTAAGAGCCAGGGCTTGTTCCTCTTCGCTCCTGAGGGTTTGCCTGGTAGAGATGCGAACCAGGTTTCCCTGAATCGAACGTTGTAAACCATGACTTCTCAGGACGGCATCGAAGAGCTGATCCCAGGGGACTTCCTCGACATTGATAGTGATCGTGCCCTGTACATCGGGATCGATCAGAATATTCAATCCGCTGAGCTCTGATATCGTGCGAAAGAAGTCGACCAGAGAGACATCTACCAGTTTAAGAGATACCGGGTCGCCCTGATAAGAGGTCGCAGCCTGTAAGGTGGTAGCGGCGGCCGGCATTGTTGCCACCATTTCCTGCTCAGACGGGCGGGCCATGGCTCCTGGCCAGAGGGTAAGGAGTGATAATAAGGCTATTGTTCTTTTCATTTTGCACAACCTACCGATCTTCAGTGTAGAGACGCTTGACGACCTCGGATGTCTTTCGATTCCCGCGGGTGTCGACAATCTCGCGAACAAAAATGACCTGGTCCTCAGTGATCTCTTTCAGGAACCCGTCATAGAGCTTGCTACCCGCGCCCGCGATGTAGCTGGCGTCATCGATGCCGCGTAGGATGACCAGGTTCTTTTTCTTATTGGCGGCGGTACCCGAAACTGTGACTTCTGATATCAGAAGCCCTGCCAATCCCGGCGGACGCTGGGCCAATGGAGGAGGCTGCACGACCTCAGCCGGTCTGATATTCCTGAGCTTCAGGAGGCTGATGAACGGGTCTCGTTTGCTCCCTGGGATGTAGTCCTCAGCTGCAATGCTTGCGCTGAGACTGAGCAGAAGGACCAGGAAGACCAGACTAAATGGAACTCTAGAATGCTGTTGCAACCTCATTTCCCTGTCCCCGTTGTTGACCAATGTTCTCTTCTTCTTCGACGTAGACGAAAGTAGTGGCTGTACAGGTGGCTCCGATGCTGGGCCCTGATGTCGACGCATCTTCCAGCGCTTTTATATTGATGTCCTCGACATTGATGATCCGTGTGAATTCACTCACCTTTTCGAAGAAAGCGCCGAGATTGTGGTAGGAGCCCTCCAACGAAACCAGGATCGGCCAATCCTCATAAAACTCGTTGTTGATTGTTGGCTGAGGAGTGAAGCTTTTGATTTTAAGCTTCGACTCGACTGCGAGTTCTTGTACCCGGCGAATAATCTCGGCCGTCTCTTTGCCATCCGGGAGGACCCGCCGCAGTTGATTCAGTCTGCTTTGTTGTTCCTCCACCATCCGCTTCAATTGAGGGAGCTGTGCCTTGACGGTTTGCCCTTCTGCGACCTCTCGTCTCAATGCTTCGATGTCAGTCTTCAGGAAAGATACCTCAGCATTGAGAGGGCCCAGAAAGTTGAGGTAAAAAACGGCGGCAAGTCCCAGCGTGATCAATCCAAACAGAATGATCTGAACCCGATTGGAAAGCCGTCGTAATGAAAATCCCTGTAGCGCCATGACTAGTTCTCCACTTCACAGTTCAGCTTGAATTTGAGACTGGTCGTGTCCTCTTCCCAGTACTCGAGCTCGACATACTTAAAGGAATCCTGCTCATTCAAACCGGCAATGAAGTCGGCGATCGCCGGAACGTCAAATGCTCGGCCCTCGATGGTGACCGAATTTCCTCGCTGTCCCAGACTGGTGAGCCAGAGCCTCGGATCGGCCGGCACGCTTTCGATAATGCTGTTCATCATGCGAACCGGCCCCTTTTGATTCGCTTTCAGCTGCTCGATGACCGATATTCGCGCATCCAGCTGGCCCTTCTGCTCTCTGTAATGATCTAGTTCTGCCCGTGCTGCCCGCAGTTCGAGGCTCTGTTGTTGCAGATCCTTTCTTTGTGCCTGCAAAACAATCCTCTCTTGAATGAGAAACCAGTAGAGGGAGCCCATCAGAGCTGCGCTTATCAGGAAGATCAGAGCGCCTATCAGTTCCGGGCGCGACTTTCTGGGCAAAGCCAGGCGACTGGAAGATGGTTCTCGGAGTAAATTGATCTTGATCATCGGTCCTGTGCCGTCCTTAAAGCCAGTCCAACTGCAATTGCGTAGTCGGAGGCTGACGTTCCCAGCTCGAAAGATGGCTCCTTTCCGTTAGCCGAAATTCGGCGGAACGGGTTCAGGAATTCCACCGGGACATGAAACTTTTCTGCAAGGTATTCTCGAAGCCCAGCAGTGCGGCTGGCTCCTCCGCTCAGGTAGATCTCCTGAATTTCATTTGAGTTGGTCGTCGTTTTGAAGTAGTCGAAGGTCTTTTCAACCTCCAGCGCTAGGTTCTCGGATACCGAATCCAGTATTGACGTGACCTGATCGGATAGCTCCGCCGGGACTTCGCTTCCTTTCTTGTATTTCTCCGCGTCGGCGAAAGTCACCCCGAGTTCCTTCTGGAGGAAGTCCGTATAGTGACTTCCTCCAATGGCAATGTCTCGCGTGAAAAGAAAGTCGCTTCCCCGCACGATGGCGATATTCATGACGTTATGGCCGATATTGAGCATAGCTGCGAACGTCTTAGGTTCCGGCCGGTAGTTCACTTCGTAAACGTTCTGCAGGGCAAAGGCGTCGATATCTACAACCACCGGGATCTTGCCTGCCATCGAAATGACACTGGTGTAATCAGTGATTTTTTCTTTCTTGGCGGCCACCAGAATAATGTCGAGTTTCTGGCCTTCAGGCGATTCGCGAACGATCTGGTAATCGACGTTGACATCTGAAATGTCGAAGGGGATGTATCGTTCAGCTTCCCACTGAATCGATTCATCCAGTTCTTCGCGAGAAAGAGCCGGCAAGGTGATCTTTTTTACAATCACGGAGTGGCCGGAGATGGAGGTAGCAATTCGGGAGTTCTTGATCTTCTGAGTCCGAAAGATTTCCTCGATTGCTTCGGCTACAGGAAGCTTTGAAATGATGGCTCCATCGACAATAGAGTCTTCCGGGAGTTGGTAGCTGCCCAGGGCCTCCAACTGGTATCCGGACGAGCCATTGGGGCGAAGGGCTGCAATCTTGACAGCCGAGGATCCGATATCGACTCCTACCAGGCTGCCTTTTTTTCCTCTATTGCTTAACCAGTTCACGAGACCCATAGGTCTTGATTCTCCATAGATTTGTAGCGTTTCTTCGTTCTGCGATTGCAAATGCTAGCTTTTCGCTCGTAGATGCAAGGTGATATTTGTCACAGAATGCACTTCATATAACGAACGACCTGGCGGAAACACGAACTGAGGGTGCAACCTGCGTCGATGCGGTGGCGAAGAAGGGGCAATTTATGTTAAAAAGTGATCTTTAACGCATTTTTATATACACTGTCAGAGTTTCCGGAGGGGGCCGAACGGTCCTGGATCGATGCTGAAATCCGGGCAATGATCCCTGAGGTGTTCACCAGCCGTTGTTTCCCCGCAGTCAGCTACCCTTGGGAACCGGTGCCTGAAATGCCCGTTGGAAAGGGCTCCTGGACTTGACAGGGTCTAATGAGTTTTTGTAATTTTTCCCATTTTGCAGACTTGCATTTGAAGGGAATGATGATGAAGACATATTTGCCTCCGGTCGACTCGATTGAAAGAGACTGGTATCTGGTCGATGCCGAGGATGAAATACTGGGTCGTCTTGCTACCAGGATCGCTACGGTGCTGATGGGAAAGCACAAGCCGGCTTATACCGACTTTCTCGATACAGGCGATTTCGTCATCGTAGTGAACGCCGAAAAGGTTCGTCTTACCGGAACGAAGTGGGATGACAAGATCTACTACAGACACAGTGGTTATCCCGGGGGACTGAAGCAGAGGACTGCCCGCCGGGTCCGGGACGAGCATCCCGAACGGCTTCTGTACATGGCGGTTCGCGGTATGTTGCCCAAGAATAAGCTTGGGCGCAAGATGTTGACACGTTTACGGGTCTATGCCGGTGCTGACCACCCCCATCAGGCTCAGCAACCAGTGCCTCTCAGCTGAGAACAGGGAGATAGAAGTTGGAGAAAATTCAGTATTACGGAACGGGAAAAAGGAAGACCTCAACAGCCCGAGTTTTTTTGATGCCAGGTAGCGGACAGGTCGTTATCAACCAGGTCGACATTCAGGACTACTTCAAGAACCGAACGCAACGAATGGTCGCGACACAGCCTCTCGATCTTACAGGAAACCTGGATCGCTTTG
>DATGOF010000615.1:0-4032 GCA_035306285.1 Acidobacteriota bacterium
GAAAGGTCGTTTGTCGGGTGCATACTGATTGAAATGGCCTTCCTCCAGGCTGAAGAGCGCCCCGCGGTTTTGGAGGCAGAAGCCGAGCCCGTCAGGCACCAGCCCTGAGCCGAACCCGAGGAAAATACTTTGGATAAGAGAGACCATATTGCGGTCTTCATCGGCCACCGTGAGGTAGACGGTGTCTCCATGTGAAAGCTGGGGATCTCCCGGAGGCAGAGAACGCGATGCCTTTTTGGCATCGAGCAGCGATCTTCTGCGGTCGGCGTATTCCTTGGAGATCAACTCTTGAATTGGGAGTTGATTAAAGGCAGGATCTGCATAAAAGCGTGCCCGGTCTTCAAAGGCGATTTTCTTGGCTTCGATGAGGTGATGAAGGTATTCGCCCGAATTATGACCCATCGATTTGAGGTCAAACGGTTCGAGCAGATTCAACATTTGCAAAACGGCAATACCCTGGCCATTAGGAGGTAGCTCCCATACTTCGTAGCCTCGAAAGGTGGTAGAGACTGGATCTGTCCATTCCGACTCGTGATTGGCAAAATCCTCAGCCGTCAGAAAGCAGCCGACCTTCTTGCAGTAGGATTCGATGGTTTCTGCGATCTCTCCCCCGTAGAAAACCTCACGTCCCCCTTCGGCGATCTTTCGCATGGCTGAGGCCAAATCCGGATTACGGAAAATCTCGGCGGTCTTAGGGGCGCGGCCGTCAATGAAAAATGTGGAGGCGAAATTAGGCTTGTCCGACAACGGTCCGCTTAGGGCAGCCCAATCATGGGCGATGATCTCAGAGACTGGAAAGCCCTCTTCCGCATAGCGAATAGCGGGCTCGAGAATGGTCGACATTGGGAGACTCCCGAAGCGAGAATGGAGCTCGAACCAGCCGTCAACGGCGCCCGGGACGCTCAAGGAAAGCGGACCCTGCATGGGAATTTGGTTCAGGCCGCGCCGCCGGAACTCGTCGATGGTCAACGAAGCGGGTGAGCGGCCGCTGGCATTCAGTCCGTAAAGACGTTGGTCAGAATTAATCCAGACGATCGCAAAAAGGTCCCCACCGATACCATTCATCATAGGTTCAACCACACCCAGAACGGCATTTGCCGCGATGGCGGCATCGATAGCATTACCCCCTTGCTTCAAGATATCGGTTGCCACCTGCGTAGCCAGAGGCTGGCTGGTGGCGGCCATCCCGTGTCTGGCGATGACTTCAGAGCGCGTGGCAAACGGCTTGCCGGTTGGACGGTCACCTCCACTTAGGGATGAAGTGAGAAGTAAAGCAAAACAGCCCATTAAAACAGAAGAAATGAATAAGGCGGGGATCAATTTCATGATGGTTGCCTCCTCGGGAACTCATCATAGTACCCGAACGAACAAAAACAAAATCGCGAATGGCTGTGCGGTTGCTGGTCCGTTTGCCCTCCGTGTACATGCCGTCCGGTGACAGACCCTCACGCCTGACCGCTCATTCGCAATCCTGCGACAAATTGGCGGGCGCCACGCCGCAACATTGAGAGAAGATAAACAGTAATCAGTGCAATCAGAGAAAGAAGCTGAAAAGGTGATGCTGTCTCGCTCGTGAGCTCAGCCAGGTTCACCCGTCCGGCATAAGGAAAAAGAGCATTAACCAGGTAGCCTGCTGTTACCGAAAGAGCAATCATCAGTACACTGAAGTAAGTAGCTACTCGTCTCCCATGGAGCTGTCTCAAGAGACCAAACGTGGTGACGTTGGTTGCAGGGCCGGTGAGTAGGAACGCAAGGGCGGCTCCCGGTGACACACCATGAAAAAGAAGCACGGCTACCAGAGGTGTCGCTCCTGAGGCGCAAACGTAAGCGGGCAATCCAATCAGTGCGAAGACGAGTATCTCTAATTCGGAAGGCAGAGAGGAAAGCCATCCCCCTCTCAGAAACGGATTGGCAATCGCCGCCGCGGCCAGACCGACAACGATCCACGGAGCAGTATGATCAACAACTTCTCCGAGTCCTACCCGCAGGCCGCCTGTGAGCCGACTGAAAAAAGGAAGCTGCTCCGGAATTTCCGGTAGAGACTCGGGCCGCGAATCGATTGCTTGCTCGGGAGACATCAGCCACCCCATCAAGGAGCCTGCCAGCCACGCAACCAAGGCAGCGGCCGCCAGACGGATCAATGTCATGTCTGTGCCCAGAAGTGGAATTGACAGGAGGATGGCGTCCAGACCCAATTCCGGTGTAGCGACCAGAAAGGCCATAGACGCAGCTGCCGGTGCTCCCCGTCGAACCAGAGTTCGGTAGATGGGAATAACGCCACAGGAACAGATGGGGAGGGGAAGCCCCACGGCCATGCCTCGTACCGATTGGTTCCACAACGAGCCGCGTCCCATCCACTGTATTGAAGACCGAGGCAAGAAGGCGCTCATCATTCCAGCCATCAAATAGGCTATAAAGAGAGCCGGCGAGCTCTCCAGAGCCAGAACCCAAAAAGTGGACCAAATCCCGGCTGTCAATTGATCCGACGTGCCCTCTCCGGTCAGCAAGTGACCGCCGATGAGAAAAAACAGCAGGGCGATTCCCAGCAGGGCTCCTGACCCCTCATACCAGTGATCCCTGGAGACATGATTGGTGTGACACCCGCAAACCTCCCTGTCGCGGTGTGGTTGATGGAGTACCACGTGAAAGAGGGAACCGGCAACCAGCGCCTGAAACCAGGCAATGCCTCGGCTGGACAGTCCGGCCGTGAGGAGCGGTCCGAAAAAGAAGCCCACCAGGGTCATCAAACTCACCAGGATCAGGACTCCAGCTGCGGTCCGGAAGCCGAAAGAGGGGCGCAGGAGCCACCAGATGGTTAGCCCAACCGGCAGCCGATGGAGCACAACAGCCAGAGGCAAAAGATCCTCCCCTTGGCGCGCACTAACCAGCGCGGTGCCATCCACCAAAGCGTGCAAGCAGATGCCTGCCAGTCCAAGGAACAGCGCGGCAGTATGTGTTTGATGAGCTGCCCGATGGTAGACTCGTTCCATCATCGTCGGGCCAAAGATTCCGATCAGCGCAAAGAGGATGGACCAGAGACCGCCGTATAGAATGCTTTCTGGAAGGATGTAGAAGAGGACAAGCCCTGCAATGGTCACAAGGATGAAGCCATCCAGAAGTGATAACATTGCGTCTCGATGACGGATAACCCGGTAAATCAGTGGCCCTAGCAGGAGTGCGACGATTCCGGCAGCCAGCATAAGCATTCTTTAAAATACCTTGTATCGGCCAATGCGAACAAACCGTATCGAGTGCCGAACCAATACTTGTCAGTGGTAGATCACATTGGCACGGCAAGCTGGCGTTTCCGCCAGTATGATAAATTTCCTGACGCCGGATCGAGCATCAGGATCGAGAAGAGAGTATGAAAGTCTTAATTTTGCTCCTCCTGACGGCCCTGATAGGTTGCCGCGGAACAGAACCGGCCACGTATGACTTGAGCGCAGAAAATGACCAGATCGACATGACCAGTAGCGAAGGATTGCGCGAGAAGGCCAATCGGCTGGCCCGCGAGTTAATGATTATCGATACCCATATCGACATCCCTTATCGTCTTTCTAAGAAAGATGCCGACATCTCAGAGCGAACTCCTGATGGGGACTTCGACTACGTTCGGGCCCGGCAAGGAGGTCTTGATGTGGCTTTTATGTCGATCTACATCCCTTCCGAATACCAAAACAAGGGTGGGGCCACGGAACTTGCAGATGGACTGATCGACATGGTGGAGGGTTTTGCGATCCGATGGCCGGACAAGTTTGCACTGGCTCGGTCGGTATCAGAGGTGCGGGAGAACTTCCAGAAAGGATTGCTTTCCCTCCCGATGGGAATGGAGAACGGGGCCGGCCTGGAAGGGAATATCGAAAATCTGACTTACTTTTACGACCGGGGAATCCGCTACATTACGCTGACGCACTCCACCAACAACCTGATTGGTGATTCTTCCTATGACACCCGGCGGCGTTGGACAGGTCTCAGCCCCTTCGGGAAAGAGTTGGTTGAAGCGATGAATCGGATCGGCATGATGATTGATGT
>DATGOF010000616.1:0-2274 GCA_035306285.1 Acidobacteriota bacterium
GACATGGTATTTGGTGCCTGGGATATCTTTGAAGAAGATGCCTACCAGGCGGCCCTGAGTGCCGGCGTTCTGGAAGAGCAAATGCTTAACCAGCTGAAGGACGAGCTAAAGGCCATTACCCCGATGAAAGCCGTGTTCGATAGTCGTTACGTGCGACGCCTCGACGGCACTTATTGCAAGAAGGGCGCGACCAAGTGGGATCTCGCCCAACAACTCATCGAAGAAATTCAACAATTCAAGGAAAACAAGGGAGTTGACCGCCTGGTGATGATCTGGTGCGCCAGCACGGAGGTGTTCATGAAGGCGGCGCCCGTCCACGACTCTTTGGATTCCTTCGAACAGGGACTGAAAAGCAATGACGAAAATATCCCCTCCAGCATGATCTATGCCTACGCTGCACTGAAGCTTGGCATCCCTTTTGCGAACGGTGCTCCCAATCTCACCATTGACGTGCCTGCTTTTCCCCAACTGGCCTTAGAGAACCGGGTACCGATTTGTGGGAAAGACTTCAAAACCGGCCAGACTATGATGAAAACGCTGCTGGCCCCTGGTTTAAAGGCTCGGCTGTTGGGGCTTTCCGGTTGGTTCTCCACGAATATTCTGGGAAACCGTGATGGCGAAGTGCTGGACGATCCCGATTCATTCAAGACCAAGGAGGAGAGTAAGCTCTCAGTTCTCGAATATATTCTCCAGCCCGATCTGTATCCCGATCTTTACGGCGACTTTTACCACAAGGTCAGGATCAATTATTATCCTCCTCGCAAGGACAATAAAGAGGGTTGGGACAACCTCGACATTTTCGGGTGGCTTGGCTATCCCATGCAAATCAAGATCGATTTTCTCTGCCGGGATAGTATTCTTGCGGCTCCGCTGGTGCTGGACCTGGTCTTGTTTCTCGATCTCGCCAGCAGGGCTTCAATGTACGGAATACAAGAGTGGTTGTCCTTTTACTTCAAGAGTCCAATGACGCTGCCCGAACTCTACCCGGAACATGACCTGTTTATTCAACTTATGAAACTCAAGAACACACTGCGTCATCTGATGGGCGAGGAACAGATTACTCACCTGGGCCTCGATTATTACGAGAATTAAAAAAATCCAGGTGCACGCAGGCGTGGGACGTATGATGAAGAGAGAGTTGATCTACTTCTACTGGCTCACGCTTTTCTTTTCCGGAGTCGTCCTGGCCGGCAAGGGCTCAGTTCCACAGGAAGCCGAAAAGTGGAACATTATCTCCATCGTCACGGACGATCAGGCCCGCTGGAGTATAAGAGCGTATGGCAATCGTGAAAGCCATACCCCTCATATGGATCGATTGGCGCGAGAAGGCGTTCGCTTCCTGAACGCCTTCGTTCCTCACCCGGTCTGCTCACCAAGTCGCGTTTCCTTTCTCACAGGTCTCTACTCCACCCGCTTTGGAATCACCGACTGGATTTCTCCTGAAGAATCAGAACAAGGCCTGGGACTTCCACCGGAAAGCGTCACCTGGCCTGAGATCCTGAAGGATCATGGATATGCCACCGCATTGATCGGGAAGTGGCACCTCGGAACCCTACCGCAGTATCATCCCACCCGCCATGGCTTCGACCATTTTTTCGGATTCCTGGAAGGCGGAAACCGTCCGATGAATCCCACGCTGGAAGTCGAAGGGGAGATTCGCCAGCTGCAGGGGTCTTTACCCGATCTTCTGGTCGATGATGCCATTCGATTCATTGACGCTCACAAGCAGCACCCTTTCGCCCTTCTCCTCCATTTCCGGGCGCCCCACAGTCCATACCTGCCGGTGCCTGAAGAGGATGAGGAACCTTTTCGAAGCCTGCGACCCACGGTGCCAATCGAACAAGGCATTGATCTGAAAGCGATTCAAACCTGGACAAGAGAATACTACTCGAGCGTCCATTCAATCGACCGGAATCTCGGTCGCTTATTGGATGCTCTCGAACGTCACGACCTCTCTCGGAAAACCATCGTGCTCTTCACGAGTGACCACGGGTACATGATCGGACACCATTCCCTGCGATTCAAAGGAAATGCGCACTGGGTTGCCGGAGGAGTGGTGGGGCCGAAGCGACCTAATATGTACGAGGAATCGATTACCGTGCCTTTGATCATCCGTTGGCCAGGAGTCGCCAGACCCAACAGTGAAGTGTTAGAGATGGTATCGAACATCGATATCCTACCCTCGGTTTTGTCGATGCTAGGGATAGAGGCACCCGAAGAGTTGGCTCTTGACGGCCGGGATTTTACGCCCCTGATCCGGGGAGAGAAAATCCC
>DATGOF010000617.1:0-7645 GCA_035306285.1 Acidobacteriota bacterium
CCTGAACGCTGGTACTGATTCCCAGACCGTAGCCGACCATCAATCCGGTGCGGGCAGAAAGAGGAGTTGTCGGAGTTTCCATCTGCTCAATCGAAGTCTCCTCGAGGAGATGGTTCTCTCCGGCTCTTCCTCGGGTCACCATGAATTCTAGAAAGCGCGCCATATCTGCCGGCGTCGAAACCAGCGAGCCCGACGGACGAAATGGGATCGGTTGGAACGGAACCGGCGTCTTGCCATCTGCAGCATACCCTGTCGCCAGACTCCCCTGCATATCAAATTCCAGCGAGAAACTTGAAGAAGACATCTGAAGGGGGTCGAAGAAGTGAGTCCGAACATAGTCATCGAATTTCAGCCCGGTGACCCGTTCCACGATTTCAGCAGCGACATTCGATCCCACACTGGAGTAAGAGAAAAACGTACCTGGCTGCCATCGGACTCGGCGAGGACCAGATCGTGCGATCGTCCGTCCATCCCGGAATAATTCAGCAAAGCGCAGATCATCGATCCCGGAGGTGTGTTCTAGCAGATGAATCAACCGAACAGGATCGGTATTTTCCCAGCGATTCTGAAACTCAACTTCCGGGATCAGTTTCCGAACAGGCTCCTGGAGATCGAGTTTTCCCTCCTGATTTAGCCTGACGACGGCCATTCCAACAAATGTCTTGGAAATCGATCCAAGGGGATAAAGCGTCTGTCCTGAAACCGGTCTAGAGCTACTCCGGTCGGCTAATCCCACCCCGCCGGCCCAGAGTACATCACCATTTCGTACCAGAGCGATTCCAGCACCGGGGATTCCAGATTGCTCGAGAGCCTCACGTATTTCGCTTTCCAGCCGTTGCAAGTCGGCCGACTGGACTTGAGTCCAGCCCGAACAGACACAACCAAGAAGAAGGATCAACAAAGAATGAGATAAGGCACTCAGACGACCCACAGCCGGATCTTGACCAAAACCGGCCTTAAACGCAAGGCAGTTAATTTTCAGCAGCGATCCAAAGGTGAAATGAAACTCTGGCTCGGGGGCTAGGACTCGAACCTAGATCGGCGGCTCCAAAGGCCGCTGTCTTACCGGTTAGACGACCCCCGAGCAAGAGGTCTTTATGATAGCGAAAAGAGGAGGCGAGGAAAAGTGAGACACACTGGCACCGTTCCGGAGAGTTTTCCGAGCAGGTACAGGTCAGACGATTGAGTAGGACTATTGACGGGCTGCCTCCACTTCTTTAAGGGGTTTGATAATTCCCATCGCGACTTTGACCTTGTGCTGGATCTCTTCAGCAATCTCTGCATTTTCCTTTAGAAACTGCTTAGCATTCTCTCTCCCCTGTCCGAGCCTCTCATCGCCATAAGAAAACCAGGACCCTGCCTTCTCGACAATCTTGTGATTCACAGCTAGATCGAGCAACTCTCCTTCACGAGAGATTCCCTCTCCAAACATGATATCGAACTCGGCTTCTTTGAAGGGCGGTGCAATCTTGTTCTTGACGACCTTGGCCTTGGTCCGATTCCCCACACTCTGATCACCATCCTTCAGTGAACCGGTCCGTCGAATCTCAACTCGGACGGAAGAATAGAACTTTAAGGCTCGTCCTCCCGTTGTGGTTTCCGGATTTCCAAACATAACCCCGATCTTTTCGCGGATCTGGTTAATAAAGATCAGACAGGTCTTGGATTTGGAAACGATACCGGTGAGTTTGCGCAGGGCCTGCGACATCAACCGAGCCTGCAGACCAACGTGTGAATCTCCCATTTCCCCTTCCAGTTCGGCTCGAGGAACTAGGGCTGCTACAGAGTCGATCACAAGAATGTCGATTGCCCCGCTCCTTACAAGAACCTCGGCAATCTCGAGCGCTTGCTCTCCCGAATCGGGCTGAGAAACCAGCAGGTCATCGACGTTAACCCCAAGATTTCGAGCGTACTGAGCATCCATGGCATGCTCGGCGTCGATAAAAGCGGCTGTTCCACCCATCTTCTGTGCTTCTGCCACGGCATGTAGAGCAACTGTCGTCTTGCCGCTGGATTCAGGGCCATAGATCTCCACTACCCTGCCTCTGGGAAATCCACCGACTCCCAGCGCTGCATCGAGTGAGAGGGAACCGGATGAGATAGCAGGAATATCCACTTCCTTATTCTCACCAAGCCGCATGATCGAGCCCTTGCCGAACTGTCGCTCGATCTGTGACAGCGCCATGTCGATCGCGCGTCTCTTTTTTTCGTCATCACTCATTTTTCTATCTGTCCCTTCCTGTGGTATGAAAATGCCCGGACCACCTCCAGTATAAAGAACCCCTCTGACTCCACACTGGCCTCGTACCTTGAAATGATCGTGGCGCTCCGAATGTCCGCGCTCTTGTTCTCAGGAAACCAAGGAGGACCCCATCGATACTGTTACGTCCGCCTTCTTAAGAACGACGAAACTTATATTCTCTCAATCGCTAAAGCTACAGCATTCCCACCACCCAGACAGAGACTGGCTACACCACGGGCCTGATCTCTCTTTTCAAGGGCATGAAGAAGTGTGGTCAAAATACGGGCACCGCTGGCTCCGATCGGATGTCCCAAGGCGACGGCTCCGCCGTTTACGTTGACACGGCTGGGATCAAGCGGAATTTCACGGCACAGGGCAACTGACTGGACGGCAAAAGCTTCATTCAGCTCAAAAAGGTCTACTTCCTGTTTCTCCCAGCCGGCTCTCTTAAGAACTTTCGAGACAGCATCAACTGGCGCCATCATCACCAGTTCGGGCTCTATTCCGCTGGTGGCTGAAGCGACTATCCGAGCCTTGGCAACAAGATTGTGTGCCTTTGCAGCCTCTCGGGAGGCCACAACCAGTGCTGACGCTCCGTCACTCAGCTGAGAGGCATTCCCTGCAGTGACTGTGCCATTGTCCTGAAAAACCGGTTTTAAACCTTCGAGCGCTTCCAGTGAGGAATCTTTCCGAGGTCCTTCGTCCGTATCAATCTGCAATCTCTCAGCCCCTCTTCGGACTTCAACCGACACGATTTCATCTGCGAAGTTGCCCTCCTCGATTGCCCGCACGGCCTTGCGGTGTGATTCGAGAGCATACTCATCTTGCTCCCTTCGCGAGATTCCGTAGCGACTGGCAACCACCTCTCCGGTACAACCCATGTGGTAGTTCTCGTAGGCATCCCATAGCCCGTCATGAATCATCGAGTCGACCAACTCGCTATTGCCCATTCGTAAGCCTTTTCGAGCATTTGCGATCAGATAGGGGGCATTGGTCATGCTTTCCATGCCTCCAGCAACAACCACCTCTGCGTCGCCAGTCTGGATAGCCTGTGCGGCCAGAGTCACTGCTTTCAGTCCGGAACCGCAGACTTTGTTGATCGTCATCGCCGCAACGCTCGGAGGCAAGCCCGCTCTTAATGCAGCCTGTCGTGCAGGATTCTGTCCCAGCCCGGCCTGCAGGACATTCCCCATGATGACTTCATCAATTTCGTTTACGGAGAAGCCTGACCTGCGTATGGCCTCTCGAACTACAACCGTACCGAGATCCATCGCCGAAAGATCTCTAAATGCTCCCAGGAATCGGCCGATCGGTGTTCGACAGGCCGAGACGATAACCACTTCCTTCACTTGCTCTCCTCTGCATTAAGGGCAAAATTCAAGTTCACCAACCGATGAGTCCTGAAAAGTGAAACCTGGCTCGAAAGGGAGACGACCAACGGACAAGCAGTGAGCTACGACCCCACGTCTCAAGCCCGGCGGCTACTCAGTTTAGGGCGTGCTCGTTCGACATCCTGAACACCCGGTATTCTCTTGACAAAGTCCATTATCCGTTCCAGATGCTGTGTGTCTTCGATTTCAACCGTGATTTCGATCAGGCCGTATCCTCCGTCCAGGGTACGCGCCTGTGCGTCAAGAATATTAGCTTTGATCTTCGAGACAGCGGCAGTAATATCCGCCAGTATACCGGTGCGATCCTCAGTATAAATGGAAAGCCGGATCGGATATCTCACTTCATCGCTGTCACTTGTCCATTGTACTTCCACCTTTCGTTCCGGGTTCAACAACAGGTTTTCGACATTAGGACAGTTCGTGGAGTGAACCGATATTCCCCTTCCCACGGTAATATAACCGATGACATCTTCGCCTCGGATTGGATTACAACACTTAGCCCGATAGACCAGGAGATCATCGTGTCCCTTGACTTGAATAGCCGAGTCTCGCCGAAGCACTTTACGAACCATCGAGGAGAGACGTGACTCTTCATGCTCTTCCGCTTCTTGGTCGGCAACGTCGGGAATCAAGCGACGGATCACCTGCCGTGCCGAGATTTTGCCGGTTCCGACTGCCGCTATCAGGTCTTCCGCACGTGACATGCTGAACTCGGATGTAATCTCATCCAAACCATCTTCGTACTTCTTCAAATTGACTCGGAACTTGCGAGCCTCCTTTTCGAGTAGCTTTCTACCCAACTCGACGGATTGTTCCTTCTCACGCTGATTTAGCCAGCGCCGAATCGAACTACGCGCTCGGGAGGTCTTCACAAAGCTCAACCAATCCCGGCTCGGACGAGCTTCGTTCCCTGTTAGAATCTCAACAATTTCACCATTGTTGAGCTTATGCTTAAGGGGAACAATGCGGCCATTGACACGGGCACCCACGCACTTATGGCCAACTTCGGTGTGAATGTAATATGCGAAATCAACGGGGGTAGCACCCCTGGGGAGCGTAATCACTTCGCCTTTCGGGGTAAATATATAAACTTCTTCGGGATAAAGATCGATCTTGAGGTTGCTCAGGAAAAGGTGCGGATCCTGTACTTCCCGTTGCCATTCCAGCAGGTGGCGAAGCCAGACGAAACGTTTGTCGTCTTTGTCCTCCTGTAATGAACCCTCTTTGTACTTCCAATGGGCAGCGATACCTTCCTCAGCGATTCGATGCATTTCCTGGGTTCGAATTTGGATCTCGAACGGCTGCCCCCCATATCCCACTACTGTGGTATGCAGGGACTGATACATATTGTTGCGGGGAGTCGCAATGAAGTCTTTGATTCGACCGGGCACGGGGTTCCAAAGGTTATTAACGATACCAAGCACCGTATAGCAATCTCGGACGCTGTCAACGATCACTCGAATAGCGATGAAATCGTAGACTTGATCCAATCCAATCTTCTGACGGCGCATCTTCTGGTAAATGCTATAGATTCGTTTGATGCGGCTTTCGATCTGAGCATTGATCGAGTGCTCTTCAAAAGCCTCCTTCATCGCCCGGGTAACTCGCTCGATGAACTCTCCGCTATTCGCCTTCTTCTCTTCGACTTGAGCGACGATGTTTTGATATGACACGGGATCGAGGTAACTGAAAGCCAAATCTTCCAGTTCTCCGCGGACTTTTGCCATTCCGAGACGATGAGCGATCGGCGCATAGATCTCCAGCGTTTCTCGGGAAATTGCCTTACGCTTGGGCTCGGGCAGGTATTGGAGCGTCCTCATATTGTGCAGGCGGTCGGCAAGTTTAATCAGGATCACGCGAATGTCGTCGACCATTGCCAGCAATAGTTTTCGGAAGTTCTCTGCCTGCCTTTCTGCCTGACTGGAAAAGCTGATCTGACTGATTTTGGTTACGCCATCGACCAGGTGGGCGATATCACTGCCGAAGTATTCCTGGATAGTATCAATGTCTGTAAGGGTGTCTTCAACGACATCGTGCAAAAGGCCGACGCTCACGCAGGCCACATCCAGCTTCATTTCCGCGAGAATATTGGCTACTTCCAGAGGATGGGAAAGATAAGGCTCTCCCGATAACCTGACCTGTCCCCGATGTTCGCGAGCCGAGAAGACATAGGCCCGCTGCAGCAGCTCCAGATCCGCGCTTGGATGATAGAGTTGAACCTTTTCTTCAAGGTCCTCATATCGAATCATAAATGACCTGACTGATAAGGAAGCATTTTATCTTCCTTATTTTAAGATGATATTACTTTTCGATAGTTGGAACGGCAGGTCGGTCCTGAACCCCGTCCAGGGCTCAGTTTATTTACCGTGGGGGGCTGAAGGCAAAGAAAAAAGGGGGCGACCTGAGGTCGCCCCCTTTCATTCAACTCCAAGAAAGGAAGTGCTACTCTTCCTGCTGCTGGCTACCTGTGAAGACTTCTCGGCGTGCCCTTTCGGCCTCTCGCTGCTGTTGTCTCTTCGCTTCGAGGGCTTGCAAAGCCAGCCGGTCAGCTTCTCTCTGCCATTCGCGGCGCTGCTCCTCATCTTCTGCCAGTTCGGCCTTTTCGCGATAGAGGAGGTTGAGATACTCCATCGCCTGAGTATAGTTGGGACGGAGCTCCAGAGCGGATCTCAAAGCCTCGATTCCCTCGTCAACGAGACGATTCACTTCGGCTCGCTCCTCTTCGCTCAGCTCTTCGACATTCTCTCCATCTCGTCCGGTCTTGTCGTTGGCCTGGGTATAGTTGATAGCCGCGATGCCATAGAGTGCTTCCGCATCATCGTCTTGCACCTCCATCAACTTGCGGTACCATTCCTTGGCCTGTTCCGGTTCGTCCATGTTCCGGTAGAGGTCAGCAATGTTAGCCATCGCCGTCTGATTGGTGGGATCCATCTCGAGTACTCGTTCAAATGCTGTCACGGCCTGCTGTCCCTTTTTCAAGTTTTCGGGATTCATGGCCAGTGGCACGAACTGAGCTCGATAGGCGGCGGCCAGATAAAGATAGGCATCGAGAAGTTCCGGATCCAGCTCAATTGCCTTTCGAAAAGACTCCACAGCACTGTCATAACGTTTGGCGGAGTATTCGCTAACACCGTGATTCAGATGGTTTCTAGCCTGAAGTTTGTCGTAGAAGGTACAACTGGACGCCGTTACGAGAAGCGCGAAAACCGCTATCAGTGTTGCCCATCTTGTCATTCTTGTCCCTACTCGACTTTGTCGGTCCATTTCTTCCCCCATCTAACCGCCTTGCTGTCCTTCGACCATCAGCCCGACATCTCCCACTCCGGCACCTTTTGCTATGTCGATCACTTGGATCACGTCACCAAAAGGCAAATCTTCGTTGGCTTGCACGAACATGTTCTTGTTCTCGCGGGCACTATAGATCTCGAAGAGTCGTGCTCCAAGCCGATTAAGCGGCACCGGTTCCTGGTTGACGGCCACTGATCCATCCGGGCCGAGTGTCACCACAATCGCGTCTGACTTCACGATGACGTCTTCCGGAATGTCCTCAGGAGCGTCCTGCGGTACGCGTGCCCGAAGATCATATTGTGTCGTGGGCTGAATGACCATAAAGATGATTAGAAGGACAAGCAGAATGTCGATATAGGGCGTGATATTGATATCTGACTTCTGACCTTTTCCTCCGCCTGTGGTCATTGCCATAACTTAGGTTCCTCCTTCTTCACGTTCTCGTTCCACCAGGAGCCCGATCCTTTCGACACCGGCTTCTCGTGCTGAGTCGACGATCTCGACGACGGCTCCATAGGGAGCAGCAACATCACCCCTGACAAAGAGGGGTTTATCGGGTGCTTTGGCAGCTGCTTCGGCGATCGCATCGGTCAGACTTTCAGGCCCAGTCAGCTTCTTATTCACGTAAACTTCCTGGTTTCGCGTGATCGTGACGATGGTTGCATCTTCGGCTTCGGCCTCGGGGGCTTCCTGTGCATTTTTAGCGGCCGCCATATTGACGGCG
>DATGOF010000618.1:0-6137 GCA_035306285.1 Acidobacteriota bacterium
GCGGATGCCGTCGGCGTCTTCCAGGTGGAGAGCCGGGCCCAGATGGCAACTCTTCCTCGGCTAAAACCGGAACGCTTTTATGATCTCGTCATCGAAGTAGCCATTATTCGTCCCGGACCGATCGTTGGTGAGATGGTTCACCCTTATTTGAGAAGAAAAGCCGGCAAGGAGCCCGTTTCCTACTCTCATCCCTCGCTGGAACCAATTCTAAAACGGACGCTGGGAGTCCCTCTCTTCCAAGAACAGCTGTTGAAAATTGCCATGGTAGCTGCAGGTTTTACCGGCGGAGAAGCGGAGGAATTGAGACGAGCACTCGGTTTTAAGAGACCCGAGGGAGCAATGGAGAAGATTGAAATCCGCCTCCGCGAAGGATTGAAGAAAAATGGGATCACAGGATCCAGTGCCGATACTATAGTTCGCTACATCACTTCCTTCGCTCTTTACGGGTTTCCTGAATCTCATGCGGCCAGTTTCGCTTTGCTGGCTTACGCCAGCGCTTACATCAAGACCCATTTCCCGGCTGAGTTCTATACCGCTCTACTCAACAATCAGCCAATGGGCTTCTATCACCCGGCCACTTTGGTCAAGGATGCCCAGCATCGCAATCAGAAAGTTCGCCCCGTAGATATCCAGCATTCCAACTGGGAATGCACCATTGAGAAGGACGGGGCCATCCGGCTGGGCCTCAGGTATGTGAAGGGATTCCGAAAAAGTACTGCAGATATCCTGGTTCGAGAGCGAAGACGGGCACTCTTTCAGTCGCTCCAGGATTTTCAGCAAAGAGTGCCCGTTGATCGCTCAGAGATGGTTACACTGGCTCAAATTGGAGCTTTGAACAGCCTGGGGATGAAGCGCCGAGAAGCTCTCTGGCAGGTAGAAAAATTAAGCCGCTCGGCAGGACCTCTCTTCTCGAAAGGAGATTCTGCTGAAAATGATCCATCCCCTCTAAAGGAGATGAACCAGGTTGAACGGCTGATAGCCGATTATGCAGGCTCGAGTCTCACGACCGGTCCCCATCCCATGGCTCTTAAGCGAAAGGATTTGAACAAGAAGGGTGTGGTCCCGGCTTGCTTTTTGAAAACCATCCCTTCGGGAAAAACAATTCGTATCGGCGGAAGCGTGATTGTTCGCCAGCGTCCATCGACTGCCAACGGATTTCTCTTCGTCAGTCTCGAAGATGAAACCGGCATCTCCAATGCCGTTATTCGGCCTTTCCTTTTTGAAAAATTTCGAGTGCAATTAATCAATTCTCCCTTCCTGATTATCGAAGGCAAACTTCAGAACCAAGATGATGTCGTTTCTGTTCGTGCCGAGCGGGTCTGGACCCTTGACGCGTTCAAGATCGATATCCCCTCTCACGATTTCGGATAATCGAGCCTGACTTTGCAACTGAAGCCCGCTTGGCCGGCAAGACAAGAAACGTTACACTCCTGGACCTCACACCAATCTGACGCCATGACATTCTTTCAACAAATCCGAAAAAAAAGGCCTAAAACCATGTGCCCCGTCTGCCTCAGTGGTTAAGATTTTGTAAGGAGGCCATTCATGACCATTATGGGATTCTTGATTCTTCTACTGGTGGCAGGAATTGCAGGAGCTATTGGACAGGCGATCGCAGGCTATTCCCACGGAGGTTGCATCGTATCCATTGCGCTCGGATTCATAGGAGCACTACTGGGGAGCTGGCTGGCCACCTGGCTGGGGCTGCCGGCCGGCTTCGTTCTACAAATTGGAGGCCAGGACTTCCCGGTACTGTGGGCGATCATCGGTTCAGCCCTCTTCGTCGCTTTTCTCGGCCTGCTCACTCGAGGCCGCTGACACTTTGACCGATTTCGCATCCAGGCACGGGGTGCGGCGATTCAACCCAAAGAATGCGGGTAAGCAGTCCTTTGACCATCAATCGCAAAAGGGCCCTCTTCCATCCGCGCTTAAAACTCGGTAAGAACGGGATTGCGGCCGGCAAGGCTTGCAGCTAAGGAAAAGGCTTTGATAGAAAGATTAAGCATATGGGATTAAAAGACTTACCGCCTGAAGGCCGGCAGCGCGCCATTATTGAAGACGTCCAGCCTGTTCTTGACGGAGGCCAGTTCTCGGTAAAGCGTGTGGTTGGAGAAGAAGTTCGAGTCGAAGCCGATATCTTTGCTGACGGGCACGATTCACTTTCGGCTGTCCTCCGCTACCGCACAGCTGATCAACGAGATTATAAGGA
The DNA here is from genome assembly GCA_035306285.1 of Acidobacteriota bacterium. GTDB lineage: Bacteria > Acidobacteriota > UBA6911 > RPQK01 > JAPXNP01 > DATGOF01. The sequence continues at coordinate 2,210 of DATGOF010000618.1, forward strand.
AGTTCCGATGACTCCGGTCGAGAATGATCGGTGGATCGGAACTTTCCGGGTCGAGCAACTCGGTCACTACTACTTCACTGTGCAAGCGTGGGTCGATCATTTCAAGACCTGGTTGAGAGATTTAAAGGCAACGGTCGATGCCGCCCAGGACGTCTCGGTCGATCTCGAGATGGGAGCGGATCTTATCCTGGCCGCTGCCCGCACTGCCTCGGGACGTGATCGAAAACAGTTACTGGAGTTCGGGGAATTCCTGAAATCGAAAAACGACCCTGCCGTGCGGGTAGAATTGGCCCTTGACAAGGATCTGGCGGCAATTATGTACCGCTATCCTGATCGGAGATTCGCATCCACCACTTCTCACGAATATCCAATTCTGGTTGAAAGGCAGAAAGCTCGCTTTAGTACCTGGTACGAAATGTTTCCTCGTTCTGCTGGACCCGAGGGTTCGCACGGCACGTTTCGTGATGTGGAAGCGCTTCTGCCATACGTTCAGGAAATGGGGTTTGATGTACTCTACCTCCCCCCAATTCATCCCATCGGCCGCATTCACAGGAAAGGAAAGAATAACCAGAGAGTTGCCGAGCCCGGTGATACAGGCAGTCCCTGGGCTATCGGGGCCAAAGAGGGAGGACATAAATCGATCCATCCCCAACTAGGAGCCATCGAGGATTTTCGTCGCTTACTCGAGCGTGCTCGCGAGCATGGAATGGAAATCGCCATGGACATTGCTTTCCAGTGCGCGCCCGATCACCCGTACGTGAAGAAACATCCGGAATGGTTCAAACATCGCCCGGATGGAACCATCCAGTACGCTGAAAATCCACCCAAGAAATACGAAGATATCGTGCCTTTCGACTTCGAGTCAGAGAAGTGGCAAGAGCTCTGGTTGGAACTTTTCGACGTGATGCGTTTTTGGATGAATGAGGGCGTCAGAATCTTCCGTGTGGATAACCCCCACACTAAGCCTTTCGCATTCTGGCAGTGGGCACTTGGCAAGCTCCATCAGGAATTCCCGGATGCCATTTTCCTTTCAGAAGCTTTCACTCGGCCGAAAGTCATGTATCGCCTGGCACGGTTGGGCTTCAGTCAGTCCTACACTTACTTCGCCTGGCGTAATACTAAATGGGAGCTCAAAACTTACTTCACAGAACTGACAAGAACCGGCTTAAAGGAGTACTTCCGGCCCAATGTGTGGCCCAATACTCCTGATATCCTGACCCAATATCTCCAGACAGGAGGTAGGCCGGCGTTCATGATACGCTTAATTCTAGCCGGTACGTTGAGCTCGAACTATGGAATCTATGGTCCCGCTTTCGAGTTGATGGAACACGTTCCACGTGAACCAAATAGCGAGGAATATTTGAATTCGGAAAAATACCAGATCCGCCACTGGAACCTCGATGACCCGAACAGCTTGCGGCCCTTGATTTCACTTGTCAACCAGATCCGCCGTGACCATGTCGCTCTGCAAAGCAACGACTCGTTGCGATTTCACCATATCGATAACGATCAGCTAATAGCGTACAGCAAGTCTGATCCACGCAGCAGCGATTTGTTGATTATGGTCGTAAACCTGGACCCCTTTCATACTCATTCCGGATGGCTCGATCTGCCGCTCGCCGAACTGGGAATCCCGGAGGATCAGACTTATCAGGTGCACGACCTTCTCAGCGATTCTCGTTTTCTCTGGCATGGCAGCCGCAACTATGTAGAGTTGAATCCAGAAGTCATGCCGGCGCACATTTTCAAAGTCCGGCGTAAGATGAGAACCGAACATGACTTCGAATACTTCTTTTGACCCGATTTCACGAGCCCGTTCGCCGCAAAGGGCCGGTAGCGATGCCGAAAGGACAGAGTCGGACCGTTTACAGACACCCGCTGCATCGTATGCCGGGACGTCAATCAAGTGCCTGGCGGCGGCTGATGAGGGCGACGCCGAGACGAAGCTGGTTTGAAAGATGCGGGCTAATTTACCACCTCGGAAAAGATTCTTGATATGCCTTTTAGACGGAATCATTCAGCGCTGGAGGACGATCCACTCTGGTACAAAACTGCAGTGATTTATGAACTGCATGTTCGTGCCTTCTTTGATAGCAACAACGACGGAATTGGTGACTTTGAAGGTCTTACGAGAAAACTCGACTATCTTCAGGACCTCGGCGTTACGGCGCTGTGGTTACTGCCCTTCTACCCGTCCCCTCTAAAAGACGACGGGTACGATATTTCCGATTACCGCAACGTCCATTCTTCCTATGGGACGCTGGCCGATTTCAAACGATTTCTACGACAAGCCCACCAGCGAGGCCTGCGTGTCATTACCGAACTGGTGCTTAACCACACATCCGATCAGCACCCCTGGTTTCAACGAGCACGCATGGCCAGACCCGGCACGACCACCCGCGACTTCTACGTATGGAGCGATACGCCGGATCGCTATGCCGAGGCCCGCATCATCTTCAAGGATTTCGAATCTTCCAACTGGTCCTGGGACCCGATTGCACGGGCCTATTACTGGCATCGCTTCTACTCACATCAGCCAGATTTAAATTATGACAACCCGAGCGTCCAGCGAGCCGTGCTTCGTATCCTCGACTACTGGATGAAAATGGGTGTCGATGGGATGCGGCTGGATGCCGTTCCATATCTCTACGAACGAGAGGGCACCAATTGCGAGAATCTTCCCGAGACGCACGCATTCTTAAAGAAGGTCAGAAGGCATATCGATGCCAACTTTAAGAACCGAATGCTGCTGGCGGAAGCTAACCAATGGCCGGAAGATGCCGTGGCTTACTTTGGGGATGGCGATGAATCGCACATGAACTTCCACTTCCCTCTGATGCCCCGTCTTTTTATGGCTATCCGACTCGAAGATCGCTTTCCAGTCATTGATATCCTGGAGCAGACACCGCAGATTCCCGAAAACTGTCAGTGGGCCCTCTTCTTACGCAACCACGATGAATTGACGCTGGAAATGGTCACAGAAGAGGAGCGGGATTACATGTATCGGGTATATGCGGTCGATCCCCGTGCCCGCATCAATCTGGGAATCCGTCGCCGCCTTGCCCCCCTGCTGGGAAATAACCGACGCAAGATCGAGTTGATGAACGGATTGCTTTTTTCCCTGCCCGGCACTCCCGTTCTCTACTATGGAGACGAGATCGGGATGGGAGACAACATTTACCAGGGGGACCGTCACGGAGTCAGAACCCCCATGCACTGGACGAGTGACCGGAATGCGGGTTTTTCCCGCGCCAATCCCCAAAGCCTTTACCTCCCGGTAATCCTGGACCCCGAATACCATTATGAATCGGTCAATGTCGAAACCCAGCAGAATAATCCCAGTTCTCTCCTGTGGTGGATGAAACGCCTGATTGCCCTTCGGAAACGATACCGGGCTTTTGGCTCGGGGGATCTCAAGTTTTTGCATCCTGAAAATCGTAAGGTCCTGGCTTTTACGCGAGAATATGGAGAAGAGCGCCTCCTGGTTATCGCCAATCTGGCCCGCTTCACACAGTGCGCAGAACTGGATTTGGCCGACTACCGCGGCCTCGTCCCTCTGGAACTCTTCGGCAGGAACCCTTTTCCGCCGATCGGTGAATTGCCCTATTTTGTCACGCTAGGGCCGCACAGCTTCTACTGGTTTCGATTGGAGCACCGCTCTAAGGTGCACGAACGCATCGCTCTCCGGACGAGAGACATGGATCGTTATCCTCGCCTCGAGGTAGCTGATAACTGGACGCGAGTCCTGGAAGGAAGGGCACTCGTTCAACTAGAGGAGCGAATTCTTCCCGAATACCTGGTCTCAACCAGATGGTTTGGCAGTAAGGCTCAGGATATCACCGCATGCCGGGTCGTCGAATCGATTGTTGTGCCCACGCGAAATCGCCAGACATTTATACTTTTCATCTATCTTGAATATACCGAAGGC
>DATGOF010000619.1:0-4684 GCA_035306285.1 Acidobacteriota bacterium
TCTCTCTACACTAAAGCGCCTCCTCACACTGCCACGGGAGAAGGCCGCATGGAAGGAATGGTCCAAGAATTCATTTCAAATCTCGGATTACATTCCGGCTGGCTATCTGGGTCCACCCAATGACCTGGGACAGCTGAGATCGTACATCGTGGGTTGGAAGCTCGCACCCCATGAGCGGTGGCTAGGAGCGAAGACTCGCTTCAAACAGATCGATTACCCAAAATTATTTACTGAGTTCAAAGCGACAAATCCAAACGCTTATGGAAATGAAAATCCAATTAACTTCTTTTCCGCTTCGCTTTCACCTGACAGCCTCGAGGGCCCGTGGTTGAGAGACATTCAGCAGATCGTCTGGCTGAAAACATCGGAGAATCGCGGTGAAGCGCTAATCCTGGAGTCAGCCGACGGTGATATTGCCTATTTACCCATTCAAGACCTGATATGGAACAAAGATAAGATGAGGATCCGACCGGATTCACACCGGGATCCCCTGGGGTATCTCCAGGTAGTGGAACCTTTGGAGTGGCTCTCGGCCCGGGAGTGGGCGAGACGAACCGGCGAGCTCGAATTTTCAGTTACCCCGATCATTTTGACGGATCTTTTCCGAAAGAACTCTCAGAAAAGACTGGAGAAGCTACGATCACAGAGCGTTTCTTCTGAAGTACAGAGACTGACTCTGCAGGCCCTCCAGGTACGCTTCGACCAGGACATTCCTGATTTTCGGGTATGGATGAATCGCGGTTGGAACGTAAACTCGAAGAGCCACACTCCAGGTGGGACTCACGGCGGGTTCAACCCGATCGAAACCCGGACGACATTTCTGATGTGGGCCGGTCGTGACCTGCCCTTGAAGCGGGGTCAGAAAATACCGGGTCCGTTTTTCACCTACGACATCGTGCCCACCCTGCTGAAAGCAGTCGGGATAACACCTTCCCCCTCCTATCAGCTGCCAGGAGATGTTGTCCCATTCTTCGAAGACCTGCTTGTGCAGAAGAAGGCGCCGGGTATCGAGTCGGTTCTGATCGCCATCGACTAGCAACCACGGGATCCCGCCGCTGCATGATTATTAACCGGGCTGGCTCATCACCATCTCTTCGAATGTAATCTCGACGATTTCCGACAGAACCTGACCTCTCTGGGAATCCAGCTGAGTGACTCGGTAGGCCCTCGGCCAGGCGTGTGAGAAGCGCCAGACCTTCACCGGCTCGCCGCCTTCGTCCACCAAGACAACCGAAAGGTTTCTTCTTACGGCGTTTCCGTCAACCACGGCCCTCCACCATTCATACAATTCATTGTTCTCGGAAAGACCTCGAACCAGCGTAAGAGTATCATAGCGAACAGTTCCCGGAATCTTTCGGGTCCGGCTAATCGGATCTCCGCCCTCCCGGTATTCGATAATCTCCACTTCACCTCCCGGAAGAACGACTTGATTGAAGGACGCGACGCTCAGTCCATCGATTTGGACCAGAAAGCGAAAGTTCTCATGAGGGTAAGCATTAGCCATTGTCATTGCTCCTTTCATTGTTGCCTGTCCCCCGCAGGCGCGGCTGGCGTGAGATGGTGCAGATGTCCAGGTATTAGCCGAAATAGGCAATCCTGGATCGGCGTATTTTACCTAAATTGGACGTGGAAAGGGTGGTACAATTTCATCTTCCTGGTCGGGGCCAAAACCCGGCCGAGATGGCCCCCCTTGTCCCTCTGTGTCTCTGAGCGTCTGTTGTGAAAATTCACCCGCGGGGAATATGCGGAGAAACTATGTGGCGATATCTACTGGACTGGATTGCGTGCTTGCAGGTCTTGAAACCAGTTTTGTATCAACTGAATCCTCTCCGGAAAGAACTGATCCAGGGCGGCCTCGAGAGCTGAATCATCCGGTCGCTTTACCACGATGAAACGCCCGTCGGGCCCGACATCGAAGGACCTTACCGCATGAACGCTTCCATAGTTTCCCTCAAAGAGCTTCTCCGGTTCGGCTGCTGTCAAATCCTCGCCCACACGCTTGAGAGCAACGGAGAAGAACTCATTACGCCAGCGGTAAATAATTTCGCGACCGTGCCGCGACCACGCCGGCTCGATCCCGCCGTCGGTTGAAATCTGAAGCGTACGCCCCCTCTCCGGGAATCCCCGAACATACACCTCGTGCCGCCCCGATTGATCGGATGTATAGACCAGCCAGCGACCGGCGGGCGACAGCTCAGGGTACTGTTCGATAAAGCGTGTCTTCATCACCCACTCCAGCTCCCCACCCGGATGAAGTAAGGCGATATCGAAACTTGTCTCCGGAGTCGATGTCACAACCAGCAAGGCTTTACCATCCGGCGTCCAGGCACTGGGCCGGACGTACACATCCAGTTCCGGAGCAAGCAATTTTCCCTGCTCCAGGCCGCTGTCGAGCTGCCGCGTGAAAAGCGGACGAGGAGCTTCACGAGAGGAGGTATAAGTAAACTGTCCAGCGACAGGTCCCCAGATCGCATACAGAGTTCTCTCGTCAAAGGTCTGGCGCCGAATTGTTTGTCGGCCGGTATCATACATCCACACATCCTGAGGAGGATAAATCGTAGTCAACAGGACCTGGTTTCCATCCGGTGAGATCCTCGCGGTCAGGAAATTACGCGGCTCCATTTCCAGCGGCTCTTCTCGACCCGTCCGGTCAACCCATACCACTGGACCTTTGATCTCGGGAAACACAGTGCCCTGAGTAAACACCAGCAACCCCGATTCGGAGAATGCCATTTGGGCAGCTCCCGTACGGAGAGTGGGGTTGACGGTATAGATGCTATGCGTCACGCCTTCCAACACCGTGACTTCAGGGCCCGAGACGGTCCAAGTATGGGGATCAAAGGCGACACTTCGAATACTTCCCTCTCTGGCAAACACCAAATGTCCGGTGGGAGCATACCGAGCGTCCCAGCCTTCCACCAAGAGTTTCCGTTCTCCACTATCCAGCGAATAAATAAAGATGTGGGCCTGACTGTCCAAGGCGTCATTTCGCAAGGGTGAAGTAAAAAGCACCGATCGCCCATCCGGGAGAAAGTGAGGCAGGCGGTGAGCTATTTCTCCACGCTCACGGTCCAGGAACGTCAAGGGCAACGGATCGCCTCCAGATGCAGACACGCGAAAAAGCCCATCGTTTCCACTGCCAAAAACAATGTCTCCGCCGGAGCCCCAGCTAGCGCCCCAGCGGGTTTCACATTCACAGAGAGAGACTGGCTCGCCTCCACTCACTCGGACCTTCTTTAGGAAAAATCGATTATTGACGCGATCATACTGAGTAAAGCCCAGCCACTCACCGTCAGGGGAAAAGAAGGGTTGAAAACTATCCAGCGTTCCGGACACGGGCCTGGCCTGCCAGCCATCGAGGCGACGGACGTAGATCTGGGTTTGTTCGGGAAAAACATAAGGATTTGACATGGATCCGGCAACGAAAGCTACCATCGTTCCGTCAGGACTCACCGCACGTCCCGTACGATAGAAATGACTGAGACGCAGCCCTTCCGGGAGCGAGAGGTCAGCTCGAAGGATAGGAGCCGGAACAGGAGGGCTACTTTCCCAGAGAAGCAGAAAAATCACGGCTGCTGCTACCACCAGTCCACCGGCTAGCAGAATGGACTTCCAGCTTCGTCGCAGCCGGAATCTGATTTGGGGTCCCTCTGCTCCTCTCAAAATTCTCAGAATTTCGCGCAGGTCGTTCTGAACGTCGAGAGCAGACTGATAGCGCTGACGCGGTTTCTTGGCCAGCATTTTGCGAACAACATAAGATAGAAGCTCAGAAACGCCAGTGCTGTATCCAGTCACGGGAGGAGGGTCTTCCCTCAAGATGGCATGAGCCGTTTCGATTCCATCCTGACGACGGAAAGGATGCATGCCGGTCACCATCTCGAATAGAAGAATCCCGAAGGCAAAGATATCGGAGCGGGCATCGACATCCAGCCCTTCCAATTGTTCAGGAGACATGTAAGGCACAGTGCCGAGCCGAATACCAGAACCTGTCAGTCCGGTGTACCCTTCCACCCGCGTCGCGTCATCGATGGGGGGCAACGGCTTCGCCAGACCGAAATCCATCACCTTTATATGACCGTCTCGGGCCAGCATGATATTCGACGGCTTCAGGTCTCGATGGATGATTCCTTCTCGGTGTGCCTCTTCCAGGGCCTCAGCAATTTCCGAGGCCAGCTGAAGAGATTGTTCCAAACCAATAGGTCCCTCTTTGAGCCTCTGCTCCAGTGTCTTGCCACGGACGAGTTCCATGGCGATGAAGTTCTTGCCGTTCCACTCGCCGATTTCGAAGATCTTGCAGATGTATGGATGGTCGATAGCCGCCGCCGACCGTGCCTCCCTCAAGAACCGCTTGCGGGCATTCTCATCCTGCGAAATACTTTCCGGTAGGAACTTCAATGCCACATGGCGACCTAGCCGTTCATCCCGGGCCTCATATACGACACCCATTCCGCCGCTGCCTAACTGGCGTATAATCTCGTAATGCAGCACTCGCTCGACTTCGGGAATCGGGGTGTCGTCGGGAAGCCTCCCGTGAGGCCCGGAAAGGCATTCGACCAGCTCATCCACAGGACCCGACTGGTGATAGGCGCGAAAGAGTGACAGGACTTCGGCTCGCAGGTCTTCGTCGGATCCGCAGGCGTCATCGAGAAATCGATCTCTTCTTTCGGGGGAGATCTCCTGCATG
>DATGOF010000620.1:0-4049 GCA_035306285.1 Acidobacteriota bacterium
CCTGCCCCCTCCCGATGCCGATAAATTCGACGCCGTCGATCACGTCAGATTGACCGGCCTCCAATCGCTGACGAACGCCAATCTTGACATCCCAGTCTTTCGCGGCCAGACTGCGGGCCAGCAACCACTGTGCGCGTTCGGCTCCCCCGACCGCCCACGAAGCGTTGAGGGCATATCCGTAAATCACATCATTGGTGAGAACGATTCGTCGCTCGGTCAAGTGAGTGAGTCCTTGCTTCCGGCCATCACCCATGCCAGGAAAACAAATGGATTCCAGAGTTCGCGTGAGATTCCGCCTTCTGAGAGATTTATCGCATGCAATTTTCTCAGGTACTGGTAGTTAAAAATGGGAATATTTTCTTCTCCCCACTCCAGGGCTGTTTCTACCGCCTTGCGCCACGGTCCTCTCAATTGCTGATCGAGTGGAACGTTAAAGCCCTGTTTTGGACGATTCCAAACCCCCTCAGGGAGAAGCCGCCGGGCGATGGGAAGAAGTAGCGCCTTCAGTTTTCCATTCTGAATTTTGCTCTCGGCCGGCAACGGAAGAATCCGGTCCAGCAGAAATTCATCCAGAAAGGGAACACGGACCTCGAGAGACGCCAGCATGCTTGCCCGGTCAGTCTTGACCAGGCAATTCTCACTGAGATACGTTTGCAGATCGACACGCATCAGGGAGTCCATCGTGAGGTCTTCGCCGTAGCGTGCCTTGACTCGCTCCCAGGGGGCGAAATAGTCATCGACCTGCAAGAGGTCATGATAGTCCTTTGAGAACAGCTGTCGCACATCCTTTCGAAAAACCGGAAAATCACCATAGCGGGCCCAGGTGTAACGAATCCGATCTTCGGCTGAAAGAGTCTGCTTATAGAGGTGCGCCATCCCCCTTGGCCTCCAGGTCATCTGGCTGATCCAAAATTGGAGAAAGGCCGCAAACGGCAACCTTCGAGACCTTTCCTCCAACCTTAAGTATTTCCTGTAACCGCCAAAGACTTCATCGCCTCCGTCGCCTGAAAGAGCCACCTTCACGTGCTGACGGGTCCTCTGAGCAAGAGCATATGTAGGGACAACGGTAGGATCACAGAAGGGCTCATCCAATCGGCCGATAAGGGCAAGTAGCGCCTCATCGGAAATCTGCTCCGCTTCAAGGACCGTGTGATTCGTAGCAAACCGCTGTGCGACTTCCCTGGCAATCGCCGATTCATCGAAACCTTCGACGGCGAAAGAAACGGAGAAAGTGCGAACAGGCCGCGAGCTGTGGCGGGCCATCATAGCCACCAGCAGAGATGAATCAATCCCTCCGGACAGGAAAACCCCAAGAGGAACATCGCTGATCATTTGCCTTTGAACGGATTGTTCCAACAACTGCTCCAGCTCCTCCTCGGATGGTACGGCCGATTCAGGATCTGGAAGAGGAGGCTCCCAGTAACGACAAATCGAGGGCTCTTTGGCGCCCTCCTTCCAGGAAAGATAACAACCCGGCTCCAATTTGCGAACACCGGATAGAATCGTTTTTGGAGCGGGGACATAATCGAAGGCCATCAGGTCGCGCAGGGCAGTGAAATCATAATCGGCAGTATCAAGCCATCGAAAAGGCTCAAGGGTGGACGAGACGATCAGTCTACTTCCATTAAGAGACCAGCAGAGCGGCTTGATGCCTAATCGATCACGAGCCGCGAACAGGCGCCTCAACTGGCGATCCCAGATCAAAAACGCGAACATACCATTCAGTCGATTAAGCACCCGTTCGCCCCAGCGAATATATCCCTGAAGGACGACCTCACTGTCGGATCGCGTGCTAAACTCAACTCCTTCCTCGATCAGGCACTTTCTCAATTCCTGAAAGTTATAGATTTCTCCGTTATAGGAGAGAATGAATCTGCCGTCGGCACTGGTCATCGGCTGTCCTCCCGTCTCCAGATCAATAATCGACAGCCGCCGATGTCCGATGAAGGTGCCGTTCTCCTGCCATACCCCGGAAGCGTCCGGACCGCGATGACTCAGCGAGTCGAGGCACTTTCTCAGCGTTGAGGCGTGCACTTCGTATTTGTTATCGAAGAACCCAAATATCCCGCACATCGTAAAATCTATTTCACCCGACCTAGAGAATCGCCGTCTGCCTGTCGACTAACTTTTCACCGGGAGGGTTTTGTGATCATTCTCGACAAGACCTAGTTTTGGTCAGAGGAAACCGCTCCGGCGGAAAGTTCAGCTGAACCCCGTCCAATCGAAAGGACGCTATGACGAGATTCAAGTCGGCGCAGGCGAACCTGCAGGCGAATATACTCTGACAGGCGTATCCAGGTGTAATAGTGGCCGATACGTCCTTCCACATTCACCGGAACAAAGCCTCCCTCACGTGTCAACTTTTTCAGTTTTTCCGCGATGTCCGGGAGTCCAAGTACAAGGGCTCGATGCCCAATATAACTCCAGTCCTGCGGTTGGGGGTTGTCGAAGATCACCGTATCCTGTGCGAGAACTGGGCCACCGTCAAGGGAATCATCCACCTGGATGAGCGAATATCCGACACCTCGATAGTCCCTATTCAGCAAAGCCCACAACGGGGTGTGGAGTCCTTTGTATTCGGGGACCAGTCCCTCGTGCAGGACAAACGCACCAAATCTTGGTCTCGAGTAAAGCTCTTTCCGCAGGATGACGTTACAGCACACCACAAAGAGAAGATCCGGCCGGAGCTCATCCAGTTTGGCTAACCATTGCGAGTCATGGGGATTCGCAACATTCCAATGAGGAAAAGGACACTCCCGGTGACGGACAAACTGCGGAGGAAGGTCGCGTTCTAAGAGATCGAGATTGCGCCTTTTATCGAGCAGCGAAAAGTGGACCTGGAATGCCAGCTCGTCGATCACGCTTAGAATTCCATATTTACGTGCGCGCCGCCGTATCCTTTTCAATCTTCCCTTCAGGCCAAATCGTCCGGGTTCGACAAAGAATGCCCCAACTAATTCAAAGTTCTCATTTAGCCAGTCGATAATCCCGAGATTGAATGGATTATTTCGACCCAAAAACAATACACGTGCTTTCTCGAATGAAGATTTTTCCCCTTTCAATCCCCTCTCCCCTCCGTTTACATATACATAGGGCCCCGTTTAAGAAGCCGGACTCTTAACCGGCCTCCAGAATGTCTCCTACTGACCTCCAATCAAGACCGGCCGCCGTAACCTTTTCGACGAGCCGGGTAAGTTGTCTGCAAACTGATGGTTCATCTGAGTAAGTGCTGGGAGCGCTGAGTTCCCAGTAGTGGGTGGCGGCACAAAAGGCACCTCTGAGTCGAATCGATGTCTCCAGAACCTCCTCATTGCGTTTCAGATGCGAACGGGGGGTTATGGCATTCCCCGCCAGTTCTCGATGATCCCCCAGATCAAGTATCCAGGGTATTCCCTGTCCTCCCTGCTTTCGCCAGCGGCGGAGTCCGAACCACGCAAGCCACGCTCGCGGAGAGTAAAGCGGCCATGCCTTTAGTCCCGCGGCCCCAGCCAGATTTAGCCCCTCCTTTCTCACTGCGGTTAGGCCCTGCCGGCTAATGAAATTATGAGGCGGGACAAATACACGTATCCTGGTGTCTAACAGGGACTCGAGATATCGGCGGCCTTCACGTACTCTTTCGTCAAGCCCTTCTCGAGCTGCAAACTCGGGCCTTCCATCCTGCTCATCGTGATAAAGACCGTGAAGCATGATTTCATACTTACCCTGACGAATCCCTTCCTTCAGGTAATCGACGAGTTCGCGATTTTCATGTAAAGGATATTCTTTCCAGGTACAGCGGTATCTGTCTGGGATCCCTTTGCTGATGCCTCCCCTGAAGTATGGGACTACTGCCAGAGAAACAGGCCCCCTACGTGTCATCTCCCCATACGCTTCTTCCAGTTCACCGGGAGAAGTGAAGTAGCTCATGTCATCATCACGAAGGCAGAAAGAGGGGTTCTTACAGCACCTGAAAACAGAAGAATACATCCGAGGTCATCCCATTCGAGCTCAGTTCCGGACAGGCGAGTCCATTCAGTTCTTAAGCCCTGTCCTCACATGAGACTTCATGC
>DATGOF010000621.1:0-3973 GCA_035306285.1 Acidobacteriota bacterium
GCCGAGCACGAAGAATCCAAGAAAGCGAGGCGACGCATCCGAGAGCAGACACTCAGTAACATTCGGGAGTTGCTTCGTCCCGAGCAGCGCCAAGAGTTCGAGGAGTATCTCGAAGAGCGCCGGCAAAGATACCGAGAAAACAAATAGGCGGGACCCAGCAGTACACACCAAAAACAGCATGCTGTCCTCGTCAGGATGGGATAGCATGCCCCAATTTCGAGTTCTTTCACTCTGTATCCCCTGTGTTCTTGTGGTCTGGAAAAAAGGAACGTCGTTCAAGACAGGGCAACCGTGATTTTAGCCACAGCCGCCAGAGGATACCGAGGATGAAGCGGTCACAAAGTGATGAGGTCATGAGAATTCGCGCAGCCATACCGGACGACCGCGACACGCTGTTCCAGATCTGGCTGGAATCTGTGCGTGCAACCCACACTTTCCTTTCTGAGGAGGATATCCAGTATTTCGCACCTTTCGTACGCGAGTATCTCGCCTCTCAAAGCGCCCAGTTCTGGGTGCTCTGTAGTCACAACGGCGAAACTGCCGGCTTTATAGGCCTGGAGAGAAATAAGATCGAGGCCTTGTTCCTTGCGCCGAAATTTCACCGCCAGGGTGGCGGTCGTCTCCTGGTTGAGTTCGCCCGCAGGCTACGAGGGGAGCTGACGGTGGATGTAAATGAACAGAACACCGCCGCCTGTCGATTCTATGAAGCATGCGGTTTCATAGTCGAGGGAAGGTCCGCCCTGGACAGTTCCGGAAAACCGTTCCCGTTAGTACACATGAGGCTCCCCGGCCAACCGGCTATCTCCTGAATTTTGCAAGCCTTCCGAGTACATCAAGCCTTCGTCTTTTGCGACAGCTCCTGCATCAAAGGTATAGTATTGGCTCGATCGAAAGGATTACTATGTTCCGATATTTCTACCTACTGGTAGCGAGTTTTCTGCTTCAAGCTTCGTTGATGGCGCAATTTCCTGCTCCCGAAGTACACGAGGAATGGGAGTTTTCAATTTTCGGGGGAGCCAGTTTTCTCGACGATGGTAGTTTCCTGACTCCTGTCGACGGCCAGGAAGCTCCTCGAATCGTGGGAGTCGATCATGATTCCGGCTATCTGGTGGGAATGCGGATAACTCAGAACTTAGGCCAGCATGCGGGGGCTGAGCTGGAATACAATTTTGCCAACCAGCCGCTGGGATTTCGAGATATTAAGCCTTCCTTGCCGACTATCGATTTGGACCACCGGATTCATAGCATTCTCTACAGTATCCTGATTTATCCTCTGGACCGTTCGAGTCGCTGGAGGCCCTATGGTTCGGTCGGGGGTGGGGCAGCTCTGTACCAGTTGGATCCTGATTCAGAAATCGATGCTCTGAACGAAGGACTCGATCTGAAGGATCAGTGGAAGTTTGCTTTTAGCGTTGGCGGAGGACTTAAGTACATGATCCACGATCAGTGGGGAATTCGCTTCGACGTGAGAGATCAGATAACGGGTGCCCCCAACTACGGACTCCCGCGCACAGCTGAAGTCGAGCAAGGAGAGATAGGTCCTGCCTTGCGCCCACAGGGGAACTATCATAACTGGCAGATCAGTATTGGTCTCATCTATGGTTGGTCACGGAGATAGCGCTTGTACAACCGAGTATGTCGGTTCTCCAGGTCGACTGATTTGCCCCGAATGAAAACCTGTATGATCTCTCCGCTGAAGTCGAGCAAATCTCTGCGCACCAGTACAAGGTTCGCCAGCTTGCCCACATCGATGCTTCCCAACCGATCGTCAACACCAAAGAATCGGGCCGGAGCGAGAGTGATGCTGTGGAGAGCCGCCTCCCATGACAGTCCATATGCAACGGCATTGCCGGCCTCGTAAGGAAGATTTCGCACATCGGCGACACTGTCGGTGGTGATCGCAAATGGCACCCCGTGCTGAGCCAGTATCGATGGAGTGCGGTAAATTATGTCGACAGGATCGTCTTCGCGAATCGGCAACCGCTGCAGAGGGCCGAGGATGACCCGGCTCTTATGTTGGCTGAGAAAGTCAGCCACTTTCCAGGCATCGACAGCACCCATCAGCACATAGTTGAGCTCTTCTTCCTGAGCGAAGGTGACGGCGTTCTTGATGTCCATGGCTCGATTGACCTGGATGATGACCAGTGCTCCTTCATTCAAATACGGTATTAGAGCCTCGTATTCGCGGACAATGATCCTGCTCCCCGTTTTTTTAGCTCTCTCGTAGTGGCGGGCTCTTTCGAATAACGACTTGATCTCCTGAATCCTTTCGGCATACCTCTGACGGGTCTCACGAAAGGGTTCGTCTGTGGACGCCGGGAGCAGCGTCGGGAAATCGAGAACCAGCGCCGCCTGCTTGCGATCGACCATCTGTTCGGGAGTGACCCCATCAAGGTGAAAGAGCACGGCCTGACCAGGAATAGTCCCACCGTTCGGGAGACTCACCACGTGTGTGATTCCATTGGCACGGGCCACTGGAATCTGCTCGCTATCCGCGTGAATCGCCTCAAAGGCTCGGAGCTGAGGGGTAAACTCACCCAGTTCCTGAAAGTCGTTGCTCATTTGGACGGCCCCAATCTCTGAGAGTCCCAGGGTGGTCTGTGCATCGAACAAACCGGGATAAATCGTCAACCCGGCGGCTTCAAATACCTGGGCTTCTTCCGGCATCTCAACCTCCCCGACTGCTACGATCTGATCGCTCTCGATCAACACGGTGCCTTTTTCGATCACCGGACCCGAAACCGTAACGATGCGGGCATTCCGAATGGCGATCGTGTTCTGTGCCTGGGCGTTTCTCGGGAGGAATCCCAGGACCGCAGACCATATGAGAAAGAAAAGAAGGGAAAACAAAAGACTTCTTCTCATTCTGCCTTCCTTCTACCCGGGTTGCGCTCGTCCTCTAACAAGGCTTGCTTCTCGGTCTCCAGCTTATGCTGGCGTTCACGATCCTCTTCCTGATCGAAGTAAAGTTGGCCGTCGATATAAACCTGCTCAGGAACGGCGTAGACGCTGAGTGGGTGACGATTGTAGATCACTAGATCTGCGTCCTTGCCGACTTCAATGGAACCAACCCGGTCGTCAATGCGGAGTTGACGGGCAGGATTGAGGGTAACGAGGGCGAGCACCTCATCCTCCGTTAGACCGCCATATTTCATCGACTTGGCAGCTTCCTGATTCAGATGACGAGCCTCTTCCGCACTGTCTGAGTTAATTGAAACGAGTACTCCACTCCGCATCATAAGGGCGGCGTTAAAGGGGATGGCATCGTAGGCTTCGAGTTTGTAAGCCCACCAATCGGAGAATGTCGAAGCTCCGGCTCCATGCTGCGCAATCCGGTCTGCCACCTTGTATCCTTCAAGGACGTGCTGAAAGGTGGCAATTGTGAACCCGAACTCCTCCGCCAGCCGGATCAGCATCAAGATTTCATCCGCCCGGTAGCAATGCGCATGGACGAGACGCTCGCCCCGAAGCACTTCAACCAGCGGTTCTAAGGCCAAGTCTTTTCGAGGTGGTATTCTCTTTTCCGATTCGGGTTTTCTCTCCCAGGCCTCCCACTGTTGCTGATATTCCCGGGCCGCGAGAAAGGCACTTCGGATTACGTCTTCGACCCCGATTCGACTGGCCGGATAGCGACGAGGACGGTCCTCGGGTGGATTTGATCCTACCCGCTTCGGATTCTCGCCGAGAGCCAGCTTGATACCCGGGGGGGCGCCTTGAAAGAGCAGTCCATCTACGTCCTTCCCCCAACGGAGCTTGATGACCGCATTGGTGCCACCGATCGGATTGGCACTTCCGTGCATGATATTGGCTGTGGTTACGCCGCCAGCCAGCTCTCGGTAAATATTAAAATCACTTGGATTCAGAACGTCTCTAATGGAAGTCATGGACGTGACATTGAGAGCGAGCTCATTAACGGAGTCGGAGGCAATATGGGAATGGCAATCGATGATGCCAGGGATTACGAACTTCCCCC
>DATGOF010000622.1:0-3852 GCA_035306285.1 Acidobacteriota bacterium
TTATTTGCGGGCGGATAGAGGAATATCGGGTCATACCCGAACCCTGAGCTCCCCCGAGGCTCGTGCGTGATAATTCCCTCCACCGTGCCTTCCGTTTCCAGGATTCCCATGTCACCTGCGTACAAACAGATGGCGCAGTGAAAGGCAGCTTTTCTTTGCCATTCTTCGCTGAGATGCTTCATAGCCTCCAAAACGCGACCAATCCGCCCCTCATCGGAACTTGCCCAGCGGGAGGAATAGACTCCCGGTTGACCACCGAGGGCATCGATTGACAGACCTGAGTCATCAGCGATACTGGCGATCCCCGTCAGGCGGTAATAGTGGGAGGCCTTTTTCCTGGCATTCTCAGCGAAAGTCTGACCGTCCTCTTCCGCTTCAGGTAGATCCCCAAAATCGTTGAGACTAAGCAGGGAGAGGTGAAGATCTCCCAGGATGCAGCGCATCTCCAGCAGTTTATCTTTATTCAGAGTTGCCAGGAGAAGCTGCAATTTGAACCTCTTGGAGAAGATCCTCGGCTCCGTCCAATTGCTCTCTAAGTACCTTCTTCTGTTCTTCGATTAAAGTCTGAATTCCAGAACGGGCCAACCGGATCAACTCATCCAACTGATAGCTAGAGAAAGGAACTCCCTCCGCCGTACCCTGTAACTCAACAAAAAGATCACTGCCGGTCATCACCACGTTCATATCGACTTCAGCTGAGGCATCTTCCTCGTAGTTCAAATCTAGCATCGCCTGGTTCCCTACGATTCCGACACTGACCGCCGCGACGTAATCTTTAATGGCTGGTTTCGCAAGTTCGCCGGACCTTCGCAGTCGTTCCAAGGCAAATGCCATGGCCACAAAAGCGCCGGTGATTGAGGCTGTTCTGGTACCGCCATCGGCCTGGATGACATCGCAATCGATCCAGATTGTTCTTTCCCCGAGAGCCTCCAAATCCACAATAGATCGCAACGCTCTGCCGATTAACCTCTGAATCTCCTGTGTTCGGCCTGATATCCGTCCCTTCGAAATTTCACGAATCATTCGGGTGCCTGTCGAACGCGGGAGCATTCCGTATTCGGAAGTCACCCATCCCTTTCCCGTGCCCCGCAAGAAATGTGGAACCTTGTCTTCAACACTGGCTGTGCAAATAACGTGCGTATCGCCGCACTCAATCAGGGCCGACCCTTCCGCGTGCTTATTGAACCCCGGAGTAATCTGCACGGTCCGGAGGTCACCGGATTGGCGGCCGTCAATTCTTGCCGACATGGCGTGTATTCTACATGAACGGATATCTGATGGAAATGTGGCCGGCCAGGGTAGGGCGGGACTGGCCTTCTACGAGGAACCGCACCCGCCGAATGCTATCCAGATTGTCTGTGAGAGAGCGCGTAATGGAACGAATCGCCGCCAACTCCGCAACAATGCCCTGGAGTTCTTGTACCGTCTCATAAGTGAGATCTACAACGACTGTTCCATCTTCCAAAAGGTAGAGTTGCCGAAGGCGAGCCTGTTCCGGAAACAGTAAGTTTCCATCGGCGTCGTCGCCGGGCCCTTTGAACAGCTCGGAAATGATCTGACGCGCCATCAGGATCGGGTCGTCACTTTGATAGATCGTTCTTTCTCGAGCAAAGAGGAACTGTGAATCAGAAGCCTGGCTGCCTCCATTATAGAAATAGAGGCGAACCTGTATCTCTTCCGAGCCGCGCGATTCGAGGACCGTCGAATCAACATCCATGGTCCTGGGACTGTCGGTTTGTTGCAGAGCGAGCTGACGATCTCGCTCGGACAGAAGCAGGTAGTAACCGGTTACCAGTACGGCCGTCATCAGGGCAATCGCTATCCAGAGAGCTCGTCTGTCTCTCATTGTAGAAACCTTTCTACAGCACGACTGATGGCAACCGCCACCTGTTCCCGAAACTGGGCAGAAGCAAGCAGTTCACGATCAGCTGGACTGGTCAGGAAGCCGGCCTCGACTACCACTGCAGGAGCCTGTACAGGGGCTAGAAGCTCAAGAGGTAACTCAGACACCGAATTGTCTGTTCCGAAAACCTGGTTGAGCTCGTCCTGAAGCAACCTCGCCAGGCGCTGACTCCTTGAAGAATGAGAGTTCTGGCCATCGTGCCAGGTGGTTAAGTCAGTCAGAATTCCGGCAGAGCCAGGGCGCGGTGCAGGACCTGCACCGGACGTTTCTCCCAAAGTGGATGAGTAGATGTAAACAACGGGACCTCGGGTGTCGGGTGAGGGCGCCCCACCGAAATGAAGCGAAATGAAAGCCCTGGATTGAAAGTAATTTGCAATGGCGCTCCGTTGTTCCAGGGGGAGCCCGACGTCTCGAGATCGTGTCGTTCGAACAGCATGTCCTGACCGCCCTAGTTGTGCCTCAATTTCTCTTGCCAATCGCAACGCCAGAACTTTTTCCGTGAACCCCTGAGAGCGGGTCCCAGAGTCTTCCCCTCCATGTCCAGGATCGAGAACGATTACGCCTCGAATTCGTGAATCGAAGGGATCGGCTTCGGAAGTGTACTCTCGGGGAGCCGCCGATTGGGCATGAGTAGTCTCCGAATCAGGTGAAGATTCCACCAGATCGGGCAGGGAATCGCCGTAGATGTCGATCACCAGTCGAAGTGGATTTTCCAGGAAATATTCACGGTAAATCCCGTAGCCAGAGCCTTTCACGATCCGAAACGAGCCATAAGCATGCTGCGGGTTAAACTCTACGGAACGGACCAGATTGGGATCGGGAGCAGTCGAACTCATCCTCGGCTCGACCAGGAATTCACTGAACTGGACCTCGATATATTGACGATACTCAGTGACTTCTGGAGTGATCGGCCTTTCACTTTGAAAGACGACGGTTACATGATCGGGATAGTTTGCAATATTGATCCGGACCGGATTGCGATCCAGAACTTCCACTCGAATCAAATTGTCGGACAGGAATTCGAGCTTTTGATCCAGTAGCAGAGGCAGAGCTTTCTCTATGAAGGCGCGAGGGACGTACCAGTCCCGAGTACCACGACGCCAGATATCTGCTGAAAGAGCCACATACTGATCGGAAAGGCGAACCAGCCTTCGGCCGGCGGAAAGATGAAGCTCACCGCGAGGACCGGCGACGCGAATCTGATCTGACGAAAGTTCTGTTGCAGACAATTCCAGAGTTTTAGCCAGGTCGCCAAGGTCATAATAGACCTCACCATGGTGAACGCGTGTTCCGATCTGGCTTTTTCGATCACCGACTTGAATTGTCAAGCCCTGAGCTTTTAGATTCACTGTTGCCACTTGAAGAGTAACAGTGAGTAGCACCAGGGCAAGTGCTGACATCCGGCGAAGAATCGACATGGCTGTATTATAGTGGAAGAGATCAAACCGAGCGGTGGACGGCAGGAGAGAAATCTGGCAAAGCTACCACCCTGATTCGATGATGCTGATTGCTAGATTTGCCCCTGGACTGGTTCTCTACTGGTTAACGGCGACAGCCGGATCCAGTTCGGACTCTCGTCTCAACCGAGTTAGTGAGCGATTTCGAGAAAGCTCTGTTGCCAGAAGGGTATGTAGAGCATGTCCGGCTTTAAAGGCGCGAATACGGCCAATAATGGGAAATCCGCAGAGCGCAATATCTCCAATTAAGTCCAGCGCCTTGTGTCGTACGAATTCGTCTGGAGCCCGCAGTTCTCCGTTCATGACACGGTCTTCACTTAAGACCACCGCGTTGTCGAAGGAGCCCCCTCGAATCAATCCCTTTTTTCGAAGTTCTTCAGCTTCTTCATAGAAGCCAAAAGTCCGAGCAAATGCGATTTCTCTGGTGTAGCTTTCCGGGGTAATCTCCAGATCGAGTTTCTGCCTCCCGATCACTGGGTGCTCGAAAACGAT
>DATGOF010000623.1:0-6430 GCA_035306285.1 Acidobacteriota bacterium
TAGAGATGTTCCGACACGTGCTATACTCACCTACATTTCCGGTGTCGGGGCATGGCGCAGTCTGGTAGCGCGCCTGCTTTGGGAGCAGGATGTCGGGGGTTCAAATCCCTCTGCCCCGACCAATTTCAACTGGTCCGTTCCGGACTCTTAACCACAGAGGTTCCGCGCCAGGCGTTCGCCTTCAATTTCAGATGGTCCAGGGCGACGAACTCGGGCGCTCGCCAACTGTTACCCTCTCGCTGAAAGCCGGCTTCCTCAAGAACTTCATCCAGCGGAGTATTTTCTGCGCCTGCTATTTCGTAACCGAGTTAGTGAGATTCAAAATGTTGTCCTGGATCTTGGCGAATGGATTGAGCGACTCAAACTGAGCATAGACAAAACAGACGACGAAGCCAAGGAGAAGCTTGGGGACTACAGCTCGTCATGGCCCCCCTTGACCCACCCGCTCCTCTCGAACTTTTTTGGGGTGGAGTTTGCGAGACATTTTACTTGCTATTTTCTTGGCCTTCGGCCTTGCGTGTGTAGCAGAACAGAATACACCTACCGTAACTCGGTCTCCACAAACTGATTCAGAATCGATGACTAACATATCCCGTGTTCGAGAGGTCAAGGAAGCGCATGAGGAACGTCTTTTGAGCATACCAGGTGTGGTGGGCACAGGGATATCCCGGGATGCCGAGGGCCACTGGGTCATCGAGGTTTATGTAAGCGCGACGAAGGATTCCCTTCCCGAAGAATTGCCGGAAGAACTTGAAGGAGTTCCGGTTCGTGTTGTGGAAACGGGACCGTTCGAGGCTCACCGCTAAATGCACCTGCAAGTCAAGGCAGAAGCGTGGACTCAATCAAGAAAACCGCCTGTGCTCATCAGGTGACGGAGCACCAACGGCTCCTGTTTGAGGGGCAGACTCCGGAGGAGTGAAAAAACATCATCCCTCCCCCTCTAAACCTGGCCACTTGACCCCGCTTGACTCTTCCCCTCTTGAACCTTCCCCTTGCCCTCTCCGACGTCAGACTAGAAAGCTGACGAGGGGGGAGGTCATCTCGATTCTCCGGCGTTGGCAAGATTTATTATCTCTGCCATTCCTGGTTGTGAACAGTTGTGAGCAGAATTGCCTCACTTGGACAGCAGACCGGATCCTGCGCCGAGAACGGCGGGGTTTTAAGAGGCCTGATCGCCGGGTCCAAAATGAAAATCCCGGATTCATCACTTCTAAAAAGGAGGTCTGACATGAGAAGAAGATGTTCGTGCGTGGCTTGCCTGGTTTTCGCATCCTGACGATTCTGGATCTATACAGCCGGGAATGCCTGGCGCTGGTCGCCGGCTTTTCATTGAGGGCGGAGCGGGTGATTGAAACTTTGAACAATTGCAAGCAAAAGGCCGGCTTCCAAAAGCTATCACCGTGGATAACGGCTCCGAGTTCGTGTCTCGACAGACGGACACCCGCGCTTACCTGAACGAGGTCAAGCTCGACTTCATCCGTCCAGGAAAACCGTTGGAGAACGCCTTTATCGAGAGTTTTAACGGGAGACTGAGAGATGAGTGTCTGAATACCAACTTGTTCTTTTGTCTGACTGAAGCCCAGCAGGAGCTGGAACGCTGGCGTTAAGACTACAATACTCAACCCAAGGGAGACTTCAAGCGATTTTCTCAACTTAGAAATGGACCTAAAATTGGGGAAGCCTCAAAACTCTGGAAACCTAACATTGTAGCTGGTACAAAAAATGGGGCAGGGGCTGAAAGCCCTAGGATCACGAATTCTCAGGAGTGTAGTTAAATGAAGACGATCAATTATATTTGCCTGTTCCTCGTGCTTGGATTCATAACGACTGGGGAAATCTGGTCGGCTGTGGAGGCTCCGAACTTCATTGTACTCCTTGTTGATGATCTCCGATGGGACGAGATTGGAGCGGCCGGACATCCGTTCGATCCTACCCCCAATGTAGATCGTTTGGCCCGGGAAGGAATTATTTTCCGAAATGCTTTTTCAACCACACCTCTATGTTCCCCCAGCCGGGCAAGTTTCCTTAGCGGGCTTTATGCGCACAGTCACGGGATCATCGATAACACCGACCGAAGTGCTCAAAGCCACAAGCTACAGACATTTCCACAGAGTCTTCAGCAGGCCGGCTATGTGACGGGGTTTGTGGGCAAATGGCATATGGGTAATGATGCGAGCCCTCGTCCCGGTTTTGATTACTGGGTAGCGGTTTCCGGACAGGGGACATCGATCGACCCCGTCCTGAACATCAATCACGAGCAAAGGCCTGTGAAAGGGTACACAACCGATATCCTGACAGACTTGGCCATCGAATTTCTAGAGAAGCACGGGTCAAAACCGTTTTTACTGTATCTCTCGCACAAGGCGCTGCACCCGGATTTGATTCAGTATGCCGATGGAAGTATTTCAGACCCCAC
Organism: Acidobacteriota bacterium; assembly: GCA_035306285.1. GTDB lineage: Bacteria > Acidobacteriota > UBA6911 > RPQK01 > JAPXNP01 > DATGOF01. The sequence continues at coordinate 2,417 of DATGOF010000623.1, forward strand.
AGCATCCAAATTTATCCCCGCTCAGCGCCACGAGCACCTGTATGAAAATATGCCGGTGCCAAGACGTCCTAGTGCGTTTCGGAAACCCGTGGGAAAGCCAGCATTATTGCGAAAAATTGGAGACTTGCCTCCGCTTGGAAAAGAAACCGCTACCGGCGACAAGACGATTCGCGACAGACTTCGGATGCTGAAAGCGGTGGACGAAAGCCTTGGGAGAATCCTCCAGAGATTGCAGCGGTCGGAAACACTCGATCAAACCATGATTATCTTTACCAGTGATCACGGTTATTTTTACGGAGAGCACGGTCTGAGCGTCGAGCGCCGGCTTGCTTATGAAGAGGCCATACGCATACCGCTGGTGATGAGATATCCAGCCAGGATTCGTGCAGGAACGGAGCGAAAGCAAATGGTGCTCAACATAGACCTAGCGCCGACTGTTCTGGAGGTGGCCGGTATCAAATCTGAATTCAAGCACCAGGGACGATCTTTGATGCCTCTGTTCGAGCAGGATGCGAACACTTGGCGGTCCTCATTTCTGATCGAGTATTATACGGACACAGTTTTCCCGCGGGTCCTACAGATGGGTTATCGAGCGGTGCGTACGCCACTTCTCAAATACATCGACTATCTTGAACTGGAAAATGCAGACGAGCTTTACAACCTGCAAAAAGATCCTTACGAACGGGCGAATATAATTGGTGACCCTTCCGCACAAGACGACCTGAAAAAAATGCAAGCGGAACTGAAGAAGCTGCTGCAGGAAACGGGTGCTCCGGCGAGCCGCCCCGGGAAACCGGCCGAATAATGGCTGGTCTCCGTCTTTTCAGGAACTTAATGGTCGTCTGGGGTGTTTTTATCAGCTTCTCACCTTTTGGGCTGGCTTCTACCGTCTCTCCTCCCTCGACTGAGAGTTTCCAATGGACCGACGCCGATCAGTTAGTTATCGAAGGGAAAGGCTGGCCAGAGACCGAAGAACTGTATGACCGATTGCCCCGGAGGGCAAAAGGAGTGGTCCGAGAAGCTGTCTGGGATCTGGGCAAACATTCGTCGGGAATTCGAGTTCGGTTTCGAAGCGATGCTTCAGCAATTGCTGTGCGCTGGAGCCTCAGTTCCCTACGGCACTTCCTTCGTACAGGGCGGGTGCGCACCCCGTCCGGGTATGAGCTATCCGGCGATCGTAGCTCGTCGACTCGATCATGATTTCATCAATCTAGGCTTTTCTGGAAACGGCAAGACAGAGCCGGAAAACGCGAAGTTTTTAACCGAGCTCAAACCGTCAGCTTACATTTTGGACAGCCTGCCAAATCTTACGGTCGAGCAGGTCAAAGAACGGGTGGCTCCTTTTGTTAGAAATCCTGCGACAAGCTCATCCCAAAACGCCTATTATTCTCGTCAAAAATCTGCATTACCCGAATGGTCTGCTGATGGCACACTGGCGCGCTCGCTATTTACAATCGAACGCCTGGCTGCGGAAATTTTTCGAAGAGCGTCGAAGAAACGGGGATGCTCATATTTATTACATCTCGGCGGACGGGCTGATTCGTAAAGACGGTGAAGCAACCGTCGATGGGATCCATCCCACCGACCTCGGATTCCTGCGAATGGCAAATCGGATCACTCCAGTCCTACAGTCGCTCATCAGTAAGACCGGAGGCAATCAGGCCGCAAGCAACTGAAAGATTCACTGGTCGCAGAGGTGAATTGCAAAGATGTGCCCTCAAGAAGTATCACCCCGCGCATCTGTCTTTTCAGCAGGAACTCGGTCAGCTCTGATCTTTTCTAAGCGTCAGTCTCTACTCGTTTGGCCGGATGCTTGGTGATGGTTAAATTAATCAATTTCCGATTCCGACCGGACGGTAAGGAAAAAACCGAAAAGACGGTTCCGGGCCGACCCTTTCGGCAAATCCGCTATAGTTGCGTGTTGTGAAGCATTGGGGCGCACAAATGTATAATGGGCGGAAACGCATGAACAGGAAAACGAAGGTCCTTCAACAATTGGAAGAACACCGAGACGAAATTCGCCGGTTCGGTGTCCGGCGATTGGCGCTGTTCGGCTCGACGGCCAGAGGAGAGCAGGGCGAGCGCAGCGACCTGGACTTCCTGGTGGAGTTCGAGAAGAAGTCGTTTGACGCCTATATGGATCTAAAAAATTACCTGGAAGAGCTCTTCAATTGCCGCGTTGACCTGGTTCTTCCCAACACGATTAAGCCCCGCCTGAAGAACCGAATCCTCAGCGAAACGGTCGATGTCCCGGGATTATAGGGTCTACCTTGACGACATTCTGGAAGCGATCGCCAAGATCGAACGATATACCGCCGACGTCACCTACCCGCAATTTGCGGCAAACGACGAGAAGGTGGATGCGGTTATCCGAAACCTGGAGGTGATCGGCGAAGCGGTCAAGAAAATTCCCCAGTCACTGAAGAACGCTCATCCGGAAATCGAGTGGCAGAAGATTGCTGGATTGCGCGACATTTTGATTCATGAATATTTTGGTGTGGACCAAGAAATTATCTGGGACGTCGTCCAGAACCGATTGACCGCTCTCAAGCAAGAGATCGCAAAAATGGGCGATGATCAGTGAGTCTTATGGCATTTCCATGTGTAACGGAAACTGTAGCTGCGGAAAGCCTCCCAGAGCCAAAAAAAGCAACAGAGTTCAACAACGACGGCCTTAACTGTTGAAATATAAAGTCTTAAAAATCAGCTATTTCCGGCTATAGTCCGGATGTGCTTTGGGAATTGGCCCACTCCCCCCGATCCTCACCTGTGGTAAGTTACGCAATTTGAGTCACTTACGAAGAACAGGTCCCCCCGCACTATCTGCCCATAGGCAGAATTTGCGGCCCTCTCATAGTCCGGCAGATGTGCCGTCGGAAGGCGCCATCACGCAAATCTTTCTTTTCAGCAGGATGCCGCTGATTTTCCCGTACCCACAAGAGAGCCAAGACAATTCGTTCCAACGAATCCCATTCACACCGCTCCTCTGAAACTCGATGTGTTACGGAAAGGCGTTCACGTTCGCCTTCTCTGTACTCACAGCTGGAATTTCCGCCATAGCGGAGCCCTCATGAGTTTCCACCGCCGTGGCAGCGACAGGAACAGTCGACTCAACTCGTGCGTAGCCTACAAATTCGTCGGGGAGGTCAGTACACAGCTCATCTGCAAAGAGTGCCTTCTTCTGTCCGGGTGCAAGCTGTAAATCTGTCCGGGCACTTACAGGTTCCGTGGAAGACGACGAGATGCAATGGATCTGAATGTCGGCTTCCCTCTTCCCGGAGGGATTCACAAATGCCAAGCCGGTGTTTTGGGAGCTGTTCACTGATTTTCGCAGCGGCATTGTCATTACGGAGCGCGGTGCGACGGCTCTAAGACTCGTCTTCGGTCCCTCCTCGGGTGCATAAGCGACGGCTGCTGCAAACAACGAGTCGGACTCCAGAACGGCATATCCAGTCACAAGCTGGCCGTCTGTACTGACGATTTCGAAATCTCCGCTCAGATCTTGATCCGATGTCGCTAGAAGATCGAACTCATTTGCGACGGAATCGCCCACCTGCAACGTCAGAGAAGATCCGTCGTCATTGAAAAACTGGACGTTGACTGGTCTAGATGGAGAATAGTAACCATCACTCGTCAACGTAAGTTCCGTACGAAGGGAGCTGGAGGCTACCACCTGAGGTAGAAGGAGCCTGTAAACAGGCGGCTCGACCCACCGGATGCCAAGACCTTCTAACTCCTCACGTGTACCTTGAAAATCGATCAGAATTTTGGAGATCTCGACATTTTCACTGCCCTGAAACCAGTAGAAATTATTACAATTGACATCCTCAATAATCTCCTTCTCGAAACGAGCAAGTAGACGACCGCGGTCATCTTGGAAGTCAATCTGCGCCGTGACCTCCTCTCCTTCAATGCCCCCCAGGGCAAGGCCGATTGCCTGGGCCGGGTATTCGAGGTCGATTGAAAGAATCGAGTCGTTCGACTGGTCTTCTGCAATATTGTGGAGAATTGTTT
>DATGOF010000624.1:0-5316 GCA_035306285.1 Acidobacteriota bacterium
ATACCCTCGAAGGCATACTTGATTTGCCGAGCAATATCTGACTTGTCCAGCCCAACCAAGTGGGCGCGACTCTCATCGATCCGGACACGCAGTTCATTCTTTCCCTTTTCCAGGTCGTCCTGAATGGAATGGACGCCGGGAATGGTTGCCAGGTAGTCCTTCAGACGATTCGACAAACGCTCTAGATCCTCAAAATAGGTCCCTTTTACCTTCACTTCAATGGGACGACCCAGCGGAGGTCCCCCCGAAATCTTGGCGAACTCAATCCTTCGGAAGCCGGTCACATGAGAGGTCCGGGATTCCAATTCAGCCATGATCTCTTCCAGGGAACGTTCTCGAGCCGTCGGCTCCACGAGGTCCACCTTGACCATGGCAACGTCTTTGGAGAAGATGCGGTCCGATTCAGTGTCGAGTCTGCCTACCTGAGTCACGACGCTGATAACCTCCTCGCGAGGCAATGTCATTGCCACCTCTTCAATGGCCCGAGCCACCTGATCGGTTTCTTCGATCGAGGCTCCTTCTGGCATCCAGATGCGCACAAAAAAGAAGGACAGGCTGTCATCCGCGTACAGTTCAAGTCCGACATACGGGATTACCAGCAGCGTCGACAAGAGGAGCAGCAACATTAGCGGTAAAAAGACCCACCGCCAGCGAATCAAAGGACTCATCCGGCGGCGGTAAAACCTGGCGACCTTCCGAATTCCACGATTCACGCGGTTGTGGTGGCGATTAACATCGCTCACCCCCAGGTCGCATGACTCGGCAACATGACGAGCGCTTCAAACAGAGAAGCGACCAGTGCGAAACTGACACAAATCGGGATGATCTTCATGAACTCGCCGATTACCCCTGGTAGGAGCATGAGAGGCAAGAAGGCCGCAATCGTCGTCAAAGACGACGAGATGACCGGCCACATGACCTCCTCTGCGCCTCGAATCGCTGCTTCTCGAGCGCTGAATCCTCGGTTCAGGTAACGGGCGATATTCTCAATAATGACAACCGCATCGTCGACCACCATTCCGAGGACGAGGACCAGGGCAAACAAGGTACTTTCATTGATCGACTCGCCGTAGAGATCAATGAATACAAAGGCCAAGAGAAAGGTAATCGGAATTCCCCAGGCCACGAACAGGGCATTGCGCAGGCCCAGAAATGCCAGAAGCAGCGTCAGCACCAGAAAGCCACCAAACATGGCATTGCTGGTGAGCCGATCGATCCCGTCGGTAATTCGGGAGGACAGATCATTGGTGATGGCTAGCTCGACTCCGGGCGGAAGCTGGCGTTGCTTCTCTGCAATAATTGCCTGGAACTGGTCGAGCAATTCAAGCGTGCTGCCCTCAGGTTTCTTATAGATGTCCAGTGAGACGGCGCGCTCGCCATTGAATCGCGAAATAGTATCGGGCTCTTCGTAGGTATCCCGTAAGACGGCTACGTCGCTGATCCGGACATGGTTTCCGACGGAGTCTTCTCGGATAACGACCCGGGAAATATCCTCCAGGTTCGTAAAATCTTCCATCGACCGAACCAGGTACTCGTAGGGTCCAATCTTGATATTCCCTCCCGGCAAGCCGACATTTGCCCTCTGGAGCCGGCGTGCTACCTCCTCAAGCGAGAGGTTATGCCGGTACAGCCGCTCGGGATCGACCTCTACCCAGACTTCCCTTTCTCTCAGCCCCGAAATCGTGATCGAATCGACGCCGCGCAGTCGCCCGATTTCGTCCTCCAACTCCTCGGCCAGCTGTTTCAAACGAAACTCGGGAAGGTTCCCGCTAACCACAATGGTTCCCATGGGCATCCAGGTTGAAGATTCGAGGGAAAGAAAGGTTGGATCGTCGGCTCCCTCCGGCAGCGATACCCTGTCAACGGCCTGGCGTAGATCCTGGTAAACACGCCGAAACTGATCTTCATTGATCGACTCGAAAACCACATTCACACGTGCCAGCTCTTCCTGAGAGGTAGTCAGGTACATGTCGAGATAATCGAGATCGTCGATCTCGTCCTCGATCGGCTTTACGATCAGTTCCTCGACTTCTTCTGGGGACGCTCCCGGGTATGAGACCGCTACTACGACCCGATTCAAACGGATTTGAGGCATCAGTTCGGTGGGGAGAGTGAACAGCGAATAAGTCCCCATTGCGATCACGAGGATCATCAGCAGATTCACAAAAACCGAATTCTGAACAGAAAATCGAGGAATCGACATCGGCCTATCCTGATGGGGAGAGGTTCTCGTGCAGTATCTTTGCTTCCGAAGGAAGGTTACACATTAATGGACCCGAACTCAGCGGCCTGCCATGCCTTTCGGATCAAGGCAGGCTAACCGGGGGCTCCTTGGCGGCTGCCTCCGGATGAGACGATTTCAACTCGCGCACCTTCCGTTAAGCTTGAATTTCCCCTGGTTACCACCTTCTGCCCCGAATTCAGGTTCGCCTCAACCAGGGCGTAGCTTCCAACCCGGTGTCGCACAATGACATCGATTCGACGGGCTCGATCGTCGTAGACGACATAAATATAGTCGCTTCCCTCCAGATGGAGGATCGATTCGAGAGGGATCAGAAGCGCCGATTGATACGTTCGTCCTGTCAGGCGCAGGCGGCTGACCATTCCAGGCAGGAGTCGGTAGTTACGATTAGGAAGCTGGATCTCGATTGGAAACGCTCCGCTTTGCATGTTGGCGACCGGCAGGATCCGGGTAACCTGTCCCTGAAATGATGTCCCGGGCAAAGCATCGAACGTCATTTGCACTGTTTGACCGCGTCTGATTTCGCCCAGATATGGCTCAGCAACTTCCGTAATGATGCGGACCGGATCGAGGTCAATAATCTGGATCAATGAGGAGGAGGGACTGACTGTTTCGCCTGGCGAAACAGAGCGGCCTGCCACCTGTCCATCGACTGGCGAGAGAATGCGAGTGTCTTCCAGTTCTCTTTCGATTGTTTCTATTCCCAGATGAGCCAGGCGAACGGATGATTCGGCCACCTCCATCTGTTCGCGTAGAGCATCCACCTCCGACTGAGAAATGGCCCCTTTTTTCAGAAGGGCTTCAGCTCTTTCGGAACGTTTTCGAGCAAACTCCAGCTGCACTTCCGCCCGACTCAACTCTGCCCTGCGCGACTGCAACTCCAGGGTCCTTTTCTCGCGATCGAGCTCGAACAGCAACTGGCCTTTCTTGACCCAGTCTCCTTTGTCGACATGTACAGCAGTGACCCGACCAGGAATTTCAGAGCTTACGACATACTCGTCCTTGGGCTCCACGATTCCGGTCAACTGTAGCTCTTCGCTGATATCCCTTCGTTCGACCTCGGCGACCTCGACCGGGATAGTGGCTTCGATGGAAGTGCCTGCATCTGCTGGCGGAGTCGCGGCACTGGTCTGATCACCAGGCCCACAACTGCCCATTAAAAGAAGACAGGCTATAGAAGAAATCGACAGCAACTGCTTCACGAGATAGCTTTCCTGCATAAGAGTCCCGAATCGGACCTTCAATTCGCAGCGTGATGAGCTCGTTCATTTTATCACCGCTTGTTTAGTGGCTCGGATAGAACTCACCACCAGGGAACACCCCACTGCGACAGCGATTGCTTCCCTGCTCCACATAGGGAGAAGCATGGGGACACAGAGATTTCTCTATCCCCGGAAATTTCCTACAATCTACAATTCCAAATGCGAAAACCAATCAAAGTTCTGGTCACGCATTCTTGCTTTCTCTTCGGAAAACGAAATGAAGAGAAATTTTGTTCAACGAAAAAAGACTCTCCGATGGTCAACGATTGGACATTGAGCCTTGCAGCTGCCGGACAAGAAAGAGGCTGGCTAATATAACCTGATGGAAGGAGAATCACAAATCCGAGGGCTAACCCGCCAGGCTTACCTCCCGCAAGAGCCAGGAGTGCAATATCAGCCCTACGTCTCCCCCGATGTTTCTCCTGCCGAACTGACTTTGAAATCGCTTCTGGCTGGAATCCTTTTTGGAATCCTGTTTGGAGCGGCCAATGCTTATCTCGGGTTGCGAGCGGGCCTAACGATTTCTACCTCGATTCCGGTTGCGGTGATCACGGTTGCAGTCTTCAAGATACTCCGGAGAACTGGGCGGAAAAGCTCTATTCTGGAAGCCAATATCTCTCAGACTGTCGGTTCTGCATCCAGTTCAGTCGCCAGTGGCGTCATCTTCACTCTGCCCGCACTTTTCCTATGGGAACTGGATCCCACTCTGCTTCAGATGACTTTGCTGGCTCTCGCAGGCGGTATTCTGGGCGTGCTTTTCATGATCCCGCTGCGCTCTTTTTTAATTGAGAGGGAACATGGCCAGCTTCCGTATCCGGAGGGCACGGCGTGTTCAGAAGTTCTGGTGGCCAGTGAGGAAGGGGGAGGGAGGGCGCTGAATGTCTTCCGTGGGCTGGGCCTTGGTGCACTTTTTAAGGGGCTAACGGGTGCGATTTATCTGATTCCGGACCATCTACAATTTTCGATTCCACTACTCAGAAAATCCCGGTTGGGATTCGATATGTCCAGTGCCTTATTGGGTGTAGGTTTCATTCTCGGTCCCCGGATCGGTTTGATCATGGCAGGTGGTGGCCTTCTGTCCTGGCTCCTGCTGATCCCCGGCATCGACTACTGGGGAGCCGGACGCGGAGAGCCCCTCTACCCCGAAACACTTTTACCGATCAGCAAGATGTCTCCGGAACTCATTTGGACGCGCTATGTACGTTACATCGGCGCTGGGGCCGTGGCGACCGGTGGATTGATTACCTTGATCCGAAGCATCCCGACGATGATTGAAAGCTTTCGAATTGGGACCGGACAGTTGAGGGACCGTCTGGCCTCTGGCCCCGTGCAGGTCCGAAGGACGTCTCGCGATCTCCCACTGAAGGTTTTGGCTGTTGGACTTCTTCTCGTCGGTGGTTTGATGGTGATACCTTCTCAGACCTTCGCAAGCCTGCCTGATTTTCCTTCTCGTCTTATTGCTACAGTCCTGGTTATGATCTTTGCTTTTTTCTTTGTAACCGTCTCATCCCGGATTGTCGGACTGGTCGGTGTCACCTCCAATCCCACCAGCGGAATGACCATCGCCACGTTACTTGGAACCGCCTCTATTTTTCTCGCTCTCGGGTGGACCGACGACACGGGAAAGGCGGCAGCCCTTACGGTGGGCTGCGTGGTAGCCATAGCAGCATCGGTGGCAGGGGACACGTCCCAGGACCTCAAGACCGGATTCATTCTCGGGGCGACCCCTCAATATCAACAGATCGGGGAACTCGTGGGTGTGCTCACTTCCGCAGCTTTCGTTTGCGGAGCCGTTCTTCTACTGGATGGGGC
>DATGOF010000625.1:0-5456 GCA_035306285.1 Acidobacteriota bacterium
CAACCCTTTTTCCTTCCAGGGTTCCTAGTAAATAAGCATCACTGGGGCTGCCGAAGGGAGTGTCGATCTGAAGTTCCTGCCGATCGGTGACGCCTGGAATATCATATAAGCCGCTTCCACCGATGATTCCGATTTCTGCACTGTTCATCTTGTCTATTTCTCCTCCTTCTTGCATACCTTTCTGCTTACGATGCCTTAGATCTCGTCAGGCGTACCGTCCGGCCGTCACGGTGCACAACCAGAGCGAACCGATTTTGGAACTCCCCCATTCCGATCACCGCTCTTCAGCTTTGCGGCCACTCGACCGCCTCTGCTCGATATCCCTTCTCATCCTGGGTCAGGCGACCCAGAGGCTCCTGGCTATCGTGCTCGAACAAAATCAGCCAGTCCTCATGTACGGCCTGGGCGTAAATCTGCTTCCTGGTCTCCAGAGTTGTCATAGGGAAGAGGTCATAACCCATGATCCATGCGATCGGCACGTGCTTCTGCGTCGGACAAAGATCCGCGATGAAAAAGAGTACCTTGCCTTCAGATTCGATTTTGATCGACTGATGCCCCGGCGTATGACCGGGCGTAGGAATGCAGGTGATCCCGGGAGCGACCACTACGATCCCGTCTAATAGTTCGAGCTGGCCTCGCTCTTCGAGCGGTCTCCAATTCTCGGCCAAATAGGTGGCTCGGGTCCGCTCGTTAGGATTGCAAGCATCCTGGTACTCTCGTCGTTGAACGAGATAGCGAGCGTTTGGGAAAGTTGGGATGACTTCACCTTTCTTAGAGATCGTATTGCCGCCACAATGATCGAAATGAAGATGAGTATTGATGACGTAATCAATTGCTGACGGTTCGAGACTAATCCGTTCTAGTTCCTCTACGACATTTGTTTCGTGCTCAATTCCGTAGATGTCAAACTGCTTCTCTGTATATTTGAAGCCACAACCTGTATCAATCAAGATGTTGGCGTCCTGAGTTCGAATGAGTAAACAATTTAAACCCAGTCGGATACGGTTACGATCATCGGAATCGATAACGCGACTCCAGAGAACTTTAGGGACGACGCCAAACATCGCCCCTCCGTCCAGCTTGAACGTTCCGTCTGAAATCAATTCGATATCAAAAGCGCCCCACTTCATCGGCTATCTTCCTCCGAGGGCTGGCAGAGTTCGATCAGGACACCTCCCGTGGAGTCCGGGTGAACAAAGGCAACTAGCTGACCATCCGCACCTACCCTGGGCTTTTCGTCAATAAGCTTGATGTCCTTCGACTTCAGAACGTCAAGATGCTGCTGGATATCGTCGACTTCCAGACAAATGTGATGGATACCTTCTCCCCGCTTTTCGATAAAACGGGATATGATCGAGTTCTCTTCGGTCGGCTCCATCAATTCGATAGCCGAGTCACCAACGCGCATCAGTGCCACCTTCACTTTTTGGTCTTTTACGACCTCTACCGAATCGACTTCCAACCCCAGCGTCTTGTAAAAGTCAGCCATCACTGCAATCGACTGCGTTGCGATAGCGACATGGGCGATTCTCTTAATCATTGTGGCCCTCCCGCTCTTTGATTCTTGCCAGCAGTTCTTCTGCGGCTGTATAGGGATCGATTTTGCGTTTCTGTATCCTTTCGGCCAGTTCGTCCCATTCTGCTTCTGAAACCAGTGTAGTAGCTTCAAGAAAGAATAGCTCGCGAACCCGATCGACCAGTCGCCGGCGTGCGCTGTCAAGCTCTTTTAGCGATCTCGAGCCGGAGCTGGCTTGAAACGCAAGGCAGCGTTCCATGGTATCAACGAGCTCGTCTACCCCTGTGCCCGTGGTTGCAATAGTCCTAATCACGACTGGTGTCCAGCCCTCTTTTCGTTTCTCTGAGGCAATCAGGGCCTTCACTTCCTTTGCCGTTCTTTCGGCCCCTTCGCGGTCCGCCTTGTTGACGACGAAGATGTCGCCGATCTCCATCACGCCGGCCTTAAATGTTTGAATTTCATCGCCGGCCCCGGGCAAGAGAACAACCACCGTCACGTCCGCAGTTCGGACGATGTCAACCTCATCCTGGCCAACCCCTACTGTTTCGACGATCAGGCGATCGTAACCGGCTGCGTCAAGAACCACCAGAGCATCGTCCACGGCAGACGACAGCCCCCCCATCTTGCCGCGGGTTGCCATACTGCGAATGAAGACGCGGGGATCGGTCGCCAGCGATTGCATACGAATCCGGTCTCCCAGTATTGCACCTCCTGAGAAGGGAGAGGTCGGGTCTACTGCAATAATTCCGGTTCGGATATTCCGGTCCAGGTAACGCCGGGCGATTTGCTCGACGAGTGTGCTTTTTCCCGTGCCAGGACTGCCTGTAACTCCGATGATTCTGGCCTCACCGGTATAAGGGTAGAGCTCGCGGAGCAACTCTGCTGCTCCATCGATATTCTCAACGCAGCTGAGGGCCCGGGCCACACTACGAATCTCTCCGTCGAGTATCGGCTTGACGTGCTCTGAAATCATTACTGTGGAATCGGAGTTTAAAAATGGGAGGTCAAGATCGCAAGATTTCTCGGGCGATGACCAATCGCTGAATTTCGCTTGTCCCTTCGCCTATCGTGCACAATTTGGAATCTCTCCAGTATTTTTCCACGGGATAATCTTTCGTATAGCCGTAACCACCATGAATCTGAACAGCCTCCTCAGCGGCCCAAACAGCAACTTCACTGGCGAAAAGCTTGGCCATTGAGGAAAACTGTGGAACATGCCCCTCTCTTTCCTTCTTCTCGGCTGCTTGGCAGGTCAATAAACGGGCTGCTTCAATTCGAGTAGCCATATCTGCCAACTTGAAGCGAATGGCCTGGAATTTGGAGATTGGATTCCCAAACTGCTGGCGCTCCTTCGAATATTGAATACTGTGATCGAGACATGCCAAGCCGATTCCTACAGCCATTGCAGCTATCGAGATTCTGCCGCCGTCGAGTATTCTCAGAGCATCAGCGAAGCCATCTCCAAGTGTCCCGAGAACCTGTTCAGAACTCACACGGCAATTATCAAGAACAACCGATGCAGTATCGCTGGCCCGGCAACCCAGCTTGTTTTCCTTTTTTCCCGGAATAAGCCCTTCAGTTCCCCTCTCGACAATGAAGGCGGTGATCCGCTGGTAATCCTCCTCTTTACCGGTGACCGCAAAAATCACGTAAACGTCGGCATAGGTGCCGTGGGTAGTAAAGTTCTTGGTTCCATTCAAGATCCAATAATCGCCGTCCTGAACTCCGGTAGTCCGAATACTGGCCGCGTCACTACCAGATCCCGGCTCAGTGAGGGCCCAGGCTCCCAGCCATTCTCCGGAGCAGAGTCGGGGCAAATACCGTTTCCTCTGGTCGTCGCTGCCGTACTGATAGATGTGGTTTGTACACAGCGAATTATGAGCGGCGACCGAGAGGGCCACTGATGGATCCGCTCGTGCGAGTTCTTCGATTGCAATCACATATTCCGGATAGCCGAGACCGGCGCCTCCCGATTCCGCATTAACCAGTATGCCCATCATTCCCAGCTCTCCGAGCTTTTTTATGACATCGTGAGGAAAATGCTGCTGCTCATCCCATTCCTTAGCATGCGGGGTGATGTGTGCCCGGGCAAAGTCGCGGATCGTCTCTCTCAGAATCTCCTGCTCGTCGCTGTAGGTAAAATCCACCTCTCAATCTTACAGTGATCTAAAGGTGGACGGAAGTTGACCCGAAACCTTTATTTCTCAAACCAGTAGGTCGGGAGCGCCGAAAGGCGAGAGGTGGTTTTCGCGCGCGCAGTGGTCGTTCTCGACGAATGAATGGCTGTCTGCCTACGCGGCGGGGGCTTTGGCTGAGATCTTTTGTTTTGTCGTCGTGAGGGCGACTCTGTGAAAAGCCCGACCGCCTGGAGACGGTCGGGCATGTGTCGGTTGGCTCCAACAACGTGCGCCCGATGCGTCGCAATGTTGCCGGTCTTTCGGAAACCGCTTTCATGCAGGGGAGACTAGCCCAACCATGGGTGACGCAAGGTCCACCACGGCGCAGCATAAACCAGCTTTCTGCGGGCCGTGCGGTGCTGCTGGGGAGCCCGCTCACATCTTGCTCATGAGCTTCTGAGCGATCTCGTAGATCTCAGCGGGATCGTACTCCGGCGCATAGATTTCCGGCGCCTCGGGCAGTTCCGCCTGGGGGCCACCTTCCATCGGCCCGTCGACGACTTCCAGTTCGCCTTCGCCCGACGGAGCAGGGCCTTTCCAGATCTTGTCGATATCCTTGTAGTCCTCGGGGCTGAAGCGGTACATCTTGCGGTCATAGCCACGCTCGATGAACTTGCGCGCCTCGGGGAACTTGTTGTTGTCGATGTTCGGAATCGGAAGCATCTTGGTCACGTCGACCCCGGTCAGCGACTCGAGGGCTTTTCCATACGCCAGAGCATGGGTGCCACCGCGGACGAGCAAGTAGCCGATCATTTCACGCGCCACCGGGTGGTCGGTCATTTGATACACACGCAGCTTGTGCGTGCGGGCGCCGTTTTCCAGGAAAAAGTTGTGCAGCAAGTCCAGAATGAGGTTACCGCTGGAGAAGACATAGTCACCGTTCCAGTGGCCGCCCATGGAGTTGCCGACCAGCGAGGCATTGCCCGTGGCGATGAAGTGGTGCGTGTTGCGGGCGTTCTTGCCGGCGCCGAGGGGCGTGGTGGTGCCCTTGTGCCGGTCATTGGCGCCGTTGAGAAGCGAGTTAACGGTGGCCGCCACCAGTTCGATGTGGCCCAGCTCTTCGGTCGCGATGTTGGCGATCAGATCGTAATAGGACTTCAGTTTCTCGCGTCCACGGAAGTTAAACGATTGATACATGTAGTTCATCAGCGTGGACATCTCGCCGAACCGGCCGCCCAGCAGCTCCTGAACCGCTGCGGCGGCATTCGGATCGGGCTCCCGATTCTGCGGTAGCTCAATCTGCAGCCGATCGATTCTGAGAAACATACAAACCCCTTTCGATAAAGATTTTTACAAGTACCATATCAAAACGCCTGGAGCCAAGCAACGAGTCGTGACAGGGCGGCGTCGCTCGGGCGCAAGCCGCCGGCCGGGCGAGCCGCAGAGTGAGCGGAAGCCGCATCATTCGGGATTTCTTGACTAAGATTCACCAGTCAAGAAAGGACTTCCCGAATCACCCGCACCGCCTGATCGATGTCATCAAGAGATACATCGTGGTGCGTGACGAATCGTACCTCGTAAGCACCGGTGGGAACGGCTAAAACCCCTTGTTCCCGTAGAAATTCGACAAAAGCTGAACTGTTCGATCTTTGAAGGGTCGCCATAACGACGTTGGTTTGCACGCCATCGAGATCGATGGTCAAGCCGACACAGTCAGCAAGCCCCTCAGCCAGCCTTCTGGCCTTCTCATGATCCTCCGGAAGGCGACCGATCATCTCTTCCAGCGCAACCAATCCAGCAGCAGCCAGCACACCGACCTGCCG
>DATGOF010000626.1:0-2636 GCA_035306285.1 Acidobacteriota bacterium
TTGTTAGGGTTGATATTAGTGTGTTCGACAATAATCTTCGAAGGATCCTCTGAAGATGAGAACGGGGCGTCTTTTTGCAGTTCCTGGTAGAGGTCTCTGAAGAACAATGACCGGTCGAAAAAAACGTTCAGATAACCTCCGCCGGCGGCTTCCACATGACGAATACCCTTTGGAGGTTCAAACTTTTCAGCCACTTCGTCGGCAATTTTCCTCGGTGGCTTTTTAAGAATCTTGGCCAGCTGGAAAGGGAATGGAAAGGCGAGATCACCAAATTCTATTCTAGGCGGCCGCTCCGCGGCCAGTTCCTCCAGTTCGATGTCAAAATGTTGCAGAATGAATTTGCGAAGCTGTCGCTCAAGCTGCTGAACTCGGTTTCTGAGCATAGAAATTAATGATAGCAGAACGGACAATTTACGAGGAAAACCTGGACGGTTGTGAGATGGGCGGTTTATCGAGCCATTGGAAACTTGATTTTCATTCGATAGCACGCTGATGACGGAGAAATTGCATATGAAAAGGATCCTGTATTTTGACGCCTTCAACGGAGCTGCAGGCGATATGATTGTTGGAGCCCTGCTTGATCTGGGAGTTCCCATCCAGCATCTCGAATCAGAGTTGCAGAAGCTCAATATCTCCGGTTATCAGCTTCAAATCGAAGAGGTTGATCGGGATGGTCTCTTCGCCCAGAATTTCAAGGTACTGCTGGATCCAGAGGAAGCCGCAGACGGGGAGGCCCACTCCGAATCACGGCCGGACCAGCATACCCGCCACCAACTGAAAGAGTCTCAGGGAGAGCACGATCATACTCACACCCATGATCACACTCACACTCATGGTCACACTCACACCCATGACCATGCTCACTCCCATGATCATGCTCACACGCATGATCACTCTCACTCTCATGACCATGCTGGTCATCATTCACACGATCATTCTCATGCTCATGACCACGGGCATTCGCACCATCACGGACACGCTCACCATCACTCGCGCAATTTCTCTGACATAAAGGAGCTGATCTCCGAAAGCGAGCTGGACGCGTGGGTAAAAAGCACCGCTATCGCAATATTTCAAAGATTGGCTGAAGCAGAATCGACCGTTCATCGTAGCCAGCTCGAGACCGTGCACTTTCACGAGGTTGGTTCCGTCGATGCCATTGTCGATATCGTCGGCGCCTGTATCGGCTTCAAGTATCTCGAGATAGACGAGTTCTACTCTTCTCCTCTGCGTCTGGGCGGGGGGACCGTGACTTTCTCCCACGGTAATTGGCCCGTGCCTGCACCGGCGACGGTCGAGCTGGTGCGTGGTTTCCCGACTCAGCTCGGTCCGGTGGATTTCGAGTTGACGACTCCTACGGGAGCCGCCATCATCACAACGTTATGCCGGCCCGATAGCGAAATGCCCGTTGTAACTTTTCTTAAGTCGGGATTCGGGGCCGGTGACCGCCGGCTGAAGGCGATTCCCAATGTGCTAAGATTGATGCTTGCCGAACCTATGGCGTCTCGGGAACCGGTCAGCGGAACTGAAGCTCAGCTCGAAGATGTTATGCTTCTCGAAGCCTCCATTGATGACATGGAACCCGAGCTATCTGGCTATTTTCTCGAGAAGGCTCTGGACGAAGGAGCGTACGATGTCTTCTTTGAGCCCGTCCAGATGAAAAAGAATCGACCCGGCGTGCTTCTCTCGGTATTGTGCCGGCCTGAAGACTCCAAACGTTTTGCTCAATTGATTTTTCAGGAGACAACTACTCTGGGGATTCGCGTTTTTCCCCACCGCCGGTGGGTAGCCCAGCGTGAGATTCGAGAAATCGATACTCGAATGGGGCGGCTGCGGGTAAAGATTGCCCGCTTCGATGGAAAGGTCATCAATGTGGCACCTGAGTTCGAAGACTTGAAACTGATCGCCAGGAATTTCAATCTTCCCTTAAAGCAGGTGCGTCAAAAGATCATGAAAGAGATAGCAGAGCTGGAACTATGAGTAAGACCTTTTACCTGACAACTCCACTTTATTATGTCAACGGAGAGCCCCACGTCGGGCACGTGTACACGACGGTTATCGCTGATACTATTGCTCGATATAAGAGACTGTGCGGACTGGAGGTGTGTTCTCTCACAGGAACAGACGAGCACGGCTTGAAAATTGAAAGGGCAGCGCGAGCTCAGAACATGACACCGCAGGAGCTCAGTGATAAATATGCAGGTACTTTTAAGGCAGCCTGGGAAAGACTGGATTTGAGCTTCGACGAGTTTATTCGAACAACCCAGGAGCGTCACACCCTGGCCGTCCATCAAATCTTCAAACAAATCCAGAAGAACGGATTTATCTATCCCGGCGAGTACAGCGGAAACTATTGTGTGAACTGTGAGGCCTATACACCGGAAGGAGAGACGGTTTGTCCCGACTGCGGTCGGCAAACCGAATATGTCACTGAAGAGAGCTTTTTCTTCAAGTTGTCGGCTTTCGAAGAGAAGCTGCTTGCCTTCTATAGCGACAACCCTGATTTTGTTTTACCTCACACCCGGATGAATGAGGTCATCAGCTTCGTGAAGGGTGGTCTGAAGGATTTAAGCATTAGCCGAACCTCTTTCAGCTGGGGCATCCCCATACCAGATGAGCCCAGGCATATTTTCTAT
>DATGOF010000627.1:0-4342 GCA_035306285.1 Acidobacteriota bacterium
CCTCTTCATCTGATTGCCGGCCTCGGTAAAGGAACCTGTGTAAAGCCAGTTGCCACACAGTGTCGATCCATCTGCTCGAAGTTCTCCGAATGAAGACAGTTGCTGGCCCTTGCGTAAGGCCACTTGACCGGGACGGGCAGCGTCCGGCACGTCGTCTACCGCCCAGCCGTTGATCTCTCGGGCCACTTCTTCCATCGAGGGCTTCTGAGGGTCCGTGTACCACCAGTTCAGGCTCAAGATAGGGGTGGGAAAAACACCTCCTTCGGTCTCATAAAGCTCTCGAAGCCGGAGGAAAAGCCTCCCTATGATCTCTTCGTCCGGCAAAGCCTCCCCGGGAGGATCGATTGCCTTCCATTTCCATTGCGCCCACCGGGCCGAGTTGGTAAAGGATCCGTCCTTCTCGGCAAAATTCGCAGCCGGGAGCAGGAACACTTCCGTATCGACGTCCTCCGGCCGGCTTTCATTGAGTGCCAGGATCTCGGGCTTCCAGAAAGATGCCGTCTCGGTTTCGAAATTCTCCGCCACCACCAGCCATTTCAGTTTGGAGAGTGCGGAAAGGACTTTTCGGGAATGAGGTCCATTGGCAACAGGATTCATCCCAAAGCTGATGAATCCTTCCATCTTGCCCTGGCTCATACGATCGAAGATGTAGGCCCAGCTCCAATTCTCCAGACGCCCTTCGGCATCGAACGGAAGCTTGGGATGGAGGTGATAAGCAAAATCATTCTCCGGCTGGGCAGCATTGCCATAGAAGGCTTTGAGCTGACTGACGAAGAACTTATCGATATTGCTCCAGTAATTCACAGACGCGGGTCGAAGCGGAGCAGGTGTAACCGCCTCAAGAAACTGTTTGAGGCTCTGTTGAGAGGCGTTAGGCATCGGTATGTAGCCTGGCGTGTTGTGGTAAGCCATGCCGTTGTCGGTACCGCCCTGGATATTGGCGTGTCCACGCAGCGCATTCACGCCTCCCCCCGGACGTCCCACATTTCCGAGAATCAGTTGCAACATTGCCGCGGCATGGATCAACTGCACGGAAAAGCTGTGATGCGTCCATCCCAGTGCGTAGACAATGGTTCCCGCCCGATCAAGAGTGTAGGTTGAAGTGATCACCTCGGCCGCCTCCAGAAAGGAGTCTCTATCGCATCCGCAGATCTCAGAAACCTTCTCGGGCGTATACCGGGCATAGAACTTCTTCATTAACTGGAAGACACAGGCGGGATTCTCCATCTGCGGGTCGATGCGGGCATTTCCTTGTTCATCGAGCTGGTACTGCCAGTGGGACACTGTGTACTCTCTCCTGTTCTCATTCCAGCCCGAAAACAACCCTCTCTCCTCGTCAAATGCGTAGCGATCGGAAACGAGGAATGGAGCGTTGGTATACAGCTTCAAGTAATCTTTGTGGTAGCGTTTGTTCTCGAGAGCGTAATTGATCAGTCCCGCGAGGAAGGCAATATCGCTCCCGGCTCGAATCTGAACGAACTTATCGGCTACTGCTGAAGTCCGGTTGAAACGAGGATCTACGTTGACAAGGCGTGCTTTGCGCTTGCGCCTGGCTTCCATCACAAAGCGGAAGCCGACCGGATGGTTCTCCGCCGGGTTACCGCCCATGGCCAGGATCACATCCGCGTTGGCAATATCGGTCCAGCCATTGGTCATCGCTCCGCGGCCGAAGGTGGTGGCCAAACTGACCACCGTGGGTCCGTGTCATATACGAGCCTGCTGCTCGATCGGGATGACGCCCAGTCCGGCCCGGAATGCTTTGACCATCAGGTAGTTGTTTTCGTTCGAATCGGTACAGCCACCGATGACACCCAGAGCCGTCAGAGCATTCACGGCGCGACCTTCGGCGTCTCTTTCCAGAAAATGATCGTCTCGAGTTTGCTTGATCAGCCGGGCGATCCGATCGATTGCCCAATCCCAACTCTTCTCTTCCCACCGGTCGCTCCGCGGGGCACGATAGCGCACTCGAGTCAATCGCAGGTCATTGACAATGTTCTGTTTGAGCGTGATTCCCTTAGGACAGAGAGTGCCCCGGTTGATTGGACTGTCGGCGTCCCCTTCGACATGGACGACCGTCGATCCCGTGACATTACGAGACCCGCTCCCCAAAGTATGGATGATGACGCTGCAGCTGACCGAACAGTAGGGGCAAATGCTACGGGTCTCGGTCGTGCGATCGATCTTGAGCCGGCGGGATTGAGCTCGCAGAGGCGATGTATCGAATCCAAAGGCGGTAGCCAGAACCGCTCCGGTTGCGCTGAGCTTAAGGAAGGATCGCCGTGAGACGGTCATGAAATCGACTCCGGCTGAGATTAAATAGAAAGCAACTCAACGTGTCAAGACCGGATATTGAAAGCCGGGGGGCCACCGGCATTGCCACCCTGCCCATTTCTTTAACCTCTAAGGTACAGGGGATACAGAGGAAGACGTTGCGCCATAGCCGCGATTGTCTCTCCCGAAACTATTGCCGGGCTGTTCCGGCTCGGACTGGACGCCCGGGACGGGCTTCGGAGATTAACTGACCATCATCAACCACAAATTCTCCGTTGACGAGAACGTAGTGTATCCCTTCCGATGGAAGTGTCGAATTCTCATAGGTGGCACGGTCGCGGACAGTCTCTGGATCGAAGATCGTGATGTCTGCATCCGCACCCTCTTGGATCCTTCCCTTTTTGGCCATTGCTTCGACCCGCGCCTGAAGGCGGCGGGCCGGTTCAATCGTCATCTTTCCCAGGGCATCCATCAGAGTCAAAAGCCCCTCTTCACGGACATACTTCCCCAGCACTTTGGAATAGGTTCCGGAGGTGCGCGGGTGCCCCTTTCCGTTGACTAGAAAGCCGTCACTGGCGATCATCGTCAGGGGATGGCCAATAGCATCACGTGTCATCTGCTCCGTGCGTTCGTGGAGAATGATGTTCCCTCCCGCTTCCCGGTACTTTTCGAAGGTCTCCCGGTTCAATCGTTCCCCGGTTTCAACCCACTGAAACTTCGCAAATTCGTCGTCTTCCCACTCTTTCCAGTCGTCGAAGAAGGCAGACTGGATAGATGTCATCCCCGCCTCATAAGGATAAGCTTCGGTCGTAACATCCTGTCCTGAAGCCCGGGCCTGCTCAATTCGCCGTAGGAACTCGACGGTCTCCGGCCCACCGCTGGAGTTGGCATGGACGATGTGCAACGCGCTTCCGGTTTTAGCTGCAGCATCAATGGCCTTCGTCGCACCTTCAGGACCTTCTCTCACGTGGATATGAGCGGATGCTCCGTGCTCCGCTGCCACGCGCAAAAGGGCTTCAAACTCTTTGGCAGAAGCTGCGGGTGTATAGGCCAGGCCAAACCCGACAGCAACCGCCCCCTGTTCGAGACCTTCAGCAATACGCGCTGCCATTTCCTCGATTTGCTCCGGAGTGGCGGCCTGGTGTCCACCGGGCCCACTGGGGAGAAACTCTCCAGGATCATCCATGACGTCCATCCGTACCCGAATATGCCCGATACTGACTCCGTAGTTAATCGGTTGCCCGCCTTCCCGCTCTCGATACCAGCTATCGACATCCTCGGTACCCACCTCGAGCTCCAGCGCAGTGGTCACTCCGTCCTGCACCATTGCATGATAGGCCTCCAGGTGCTGTCCGTGCTCGTGCAGGTCAATAAACCCGGGAGCTACCACCAGGCCGTCGGCTTCGACCACTCGTGCACCGGCTAGGCTCTCTTCAGTCACAGCTTCAATGGTGCCCTCGCGGATTCCTACATTCCTCACAGCATCCAGGCCGGTCTCCGGGTCGATAACCCGTCCGCCCAGGATAACGACGTCATAAGTTTCGGAAGTTGCCTGGCACGCCAAAAGCACTCCTGCGGCAAGAAGAATCAATAGATACAGCAATCGTTTCATAAGGCAGAGAGTAAACCAACCCCTCTTGAGAGTCGAGCCACAAGTGGAGGATTCTAAAGGCGGAGATGAGCACTTGGCCTTCCTGGAGCGACCTCTATTGCTTATTTCTCCTCGGTCTGGATCCCGAGAGCATAAAGCAGGAATCGTGCCCTGGCGAAGCGGGGTCGATTGTTTCCGGTCCATCGGACTGAAATCATAGTAAGGAGACAGTCGATTAACAGAAGGGAGAAATCAATGGAACACGTAACCGAGCTTCTGAAGACAGCCCTGGGCGAGATTGAAAGGGTCTTGAATACGAAGACCGTGGTCGGCGAGCCGATTACTATCGAAGAAAACACTCTCATCCCTTTGATTAGTATTGGTTTTGGATTCGGCGCAGGCGGCGGCTCCGGAAAGGCCGATAAAGCCGCCGGTGAAGGTCTGGGCGGAGGTACCGGCGGCGGAGGCGGCATCAAACCA
>DATGOF010000628.1:0-2164 GCA_035306285.1 Acidobacteriota bacterium
AAGTAAAGGCTGTCTCCCCCTTTCGGGATACTGGCAATCGATCGAAAAAACTCTTTATAGACTTGAAAATGAGCCGATTCCTCTTTGAGATCGATCATCCGATAGACCCAGTTCTTAGTGTAAAAATTTCCTTTGTGGATAAAGTAAGGCTGGGACTGCAGACCCCAAACAAAGAATACAATATTGCGTGAATCGATCCTCTCCGGGGCAACATAGTGACTGAATGCCAGAGTGGCGGGACTGAACAAGCGTGTTCCGCCGGTCTTGTTCGCCTGTATCACCTGTGCATTCGACACCAGGAAATTCACGATCACGATAAGGACCGGGATTGCCAAAACTGCCTTTCTCAGATATTTCACGTTCGGCAGCTTTGTAGCAGCCATCAGGCAGACGGAGACGAGCGATAGCTCCAGGAATGGGGAGAGATACACGTAGTGGCCGAAACGTTCCGTCCTGGGAGTGATCAAAATCAATCCCAGAATCAACAGCGTTGTTACTAGTGGAAATACATAAATTCGCTTCCTAACCACGATCATCAGAAGGAACGTCGCCGCGATAACTGACCCAAAAAGTGCAGCGTAAAAGTCCCAATAATGGCCGAACATGGCAGAGATGATCTGAAATTTGACGAGGATGGATTCCCCCAGGGGACGAGGCTCAGAGTAGTCGATCGTTACAGGCTCATCTGTAAACTGGCTCAAGAATACGGTGGCTACTGGAAAGCCGTTGTGGAGGTTGTACAGCACATGGTGAAACAGCCCAATCGAGCCTCCACCCGCAACAGCCAGCCAGTTCTTCCAGGAACGCGCGTAGCGTAACAGTGTATCCGGATAGAGAATCACACCGGCGCCTAAGACGCCCAGAATGCTCCAGACCGTATAGAGCATTTGATTGGCGGCGAAGGCCAGCAGTAGAGACCCTCCAAAAAGATATACGCTCCGGTGGGTTCGGTGGAATCGATCCAAACAGAGGTATGACAGGGCAAAGAAAAAGAGGAAGAAACCATCCGAGAAGCCGAGGCGAACATCCGGGTAGAGGACCGGCGAGGTTGCGATCAGTAGCGAAGTCATAGACGCGATATAGAAGCTCTTCGCTTCGACAGCGAGATAGAGGACGATGCACGAAAGCAGAAAGTAGATTAGGTGAAGGAGTCGAATCCCCAGGAAATAATCATCGAATAGATAAAGAGGCAGGTAGCGTCCGAGGTAAGCGGAGGAAATGTAAAGTTTGTACATAATCGGAAATTCAACGTCGCCGACCTGAATGCTATAGATGCTCTGCTGGTTCGGCTGAGCATCGGAATGGAAGAGAGGAATCAGATTGGTTACGCGACTGACCTCATCCATCTCCATCCCGAGGGAAAGGAACCCGCGAAACAGGACAAGAACACTGCTGCAGATTAAGAGCAATATGATCGTGTTGTAAACTGCTCGGCGCTCAATCATAGACTTCCACATAGGCTCGTTACATTCTACACAGGAGTGGCAGGAAGGCTCGCCACCAAGCGCTTCAATTGCAAACTCCGGATGCAGGGCGGACAACTGGATTAACAGAAGAACCACAAACCTTAGATCCATCCGGCCAGCGACGCTGTCGGATTTTTCTTAGCCATCTTCATGCCAACTTTAGCCATTGCAATTGAAGTTACCGCTCTCGTTGTCGCCGGCACCATGGTCGGGAATGAATTCGCTGTCGCCGCTTTCATCCATCCGAACCCCAGCCGTCAGAACGACCAGACGCATGCGCACTCAGCACAGGCACTGGCCCGCACCTTCGGTCGCATTATGCCGCCATGGTATGCGGCTTCGCTGCTGCTGAACATTGCTGTCGTCCTGCTGGTTCGGACGTCGTGGATCGTCTCATGGTGGCTGGCGTGTGTTTCGGCTGCCCTGTCGCTATCTCTATCATGTATACGCTGTTCGGACTGGTACAAATCAACAACCGCGTCAGTTCCTGGGATCTCGAAGCCTTACCCTCCGATTGGCGGGAGCAACGGCGGCAGTGGGATCGCCTGCATCGATTCAGGGTGATATTGCTGGGCGCCGCTCTGATTTCGCTGGTGACTTCGACTGTGTTAGAACACTCTGGACAAGCAGTGCTGCCACTCGGTTTAACTCCACGACCTTCCCATACACTCGCGAAGGATTGTGAATAAGGAGCATCC
>DATGOF010000629.1:0-2093 GCA_035306285.1 Acidobacteriota bacterium
CGCATCCGCTGCACTGAGTGTCACAGTGCCGGTACGATCCTGCAGAATCGGTTTGATGAGAAGGGCTGGCGCAATGTGCTCGATGTTATGGAGCACACTGACTATTACGGTGTGTTATCTCCCGACCACGTTTCTGCGACTATTCGCTACCATAAGGAAGAACTGATTCCTTACCTGGCCCGGATGCGCGGCCCGGATCCTTCGCCGATGAGGTTCAAGCCCTACCCGCGTCCTCACGGAGAAGCTGCCCGGGTCGTAATCACTGAATACGACATTCCTCCTGGAGAGACTCCGGACTCACTGATCACCAGTGACGGCAGCGACTGGCAGGAGGGAACTCCTTCAATCGACGGAGTTGGTCCCGGAGTGCATGATGTCCATGTCGACTTTGAAGGAAATGCCTGGGCTGTAGACTCGGGATTGAATACCGGACGCACCTTCATGAAGATCGACACGAAGACGGGCGTGGTGACAGGCTTCAAAGTGCCGGCCCCGCCGGATGGCCGGTTTGCCCGCGGATCCCACGCCATCATTACCGATCCTAAAGGAATACTTTGGATGGATGTACGGGCCAATGCGGGCCTGACCGGTTTCGGCAGTTTGGGAAGACTGGATCCCAAGACTGAAGAGTTCGCCCTCTTCACTCCGTCCGAAGAGATGAGTACCGGGATCAATCGGACCCTGGACTGGGACGGCCTCGGGAGAATCTGGGCCAGTACCAGCTCGGGTGCGATCATGTTTGATCCTGAGACGCAACAGTTCAAGCATTATCCAGCCGTGACTCCAGGAGGTGCTATTGCAAGCTATGGCGTGGCCGGAGACGCTGAAGGAAACGGGTGGTGGACTCAGTCAGGACAGGACATCGTGGCTGTTGCAGATACCCGGACCGGAAAAGTCCACGAGATTCGAATGCAGCCGCGGACCGATCTCAAAGATCTGATCACTGAGGAAGATCGAAAGTTCTACGGAAAACGAATTGTATGGGCCGAACAGCAATATCCACGCCGGCTGGGGGCAGACAAAAACGGAAAGACGGTCTGGGTTCCAAACTTCGTAGGCGAGAACCTGGCTCGAATCGATACAGAAACTTACGAAGTAAAGTATTACCGTGTCCCCTTTAACTCCCATCCCTACTATGTTGTGGTCGACAAGAACCACATGGTGTGGACCAACTTGATGACCAACGATCGAGTAGCCAAGTTCAACCCTAAGACCGAGGAATGGACGATTTTTGTTCTTCCCAGTCGGGGCGGGGAAACGCGAAACATTGCGGTGGATAACACGAGAGACCCGGTGGAGATCTGGGTACCTTATTTTCGAACCAGCCGCGTGGCCCGTCTACAGTTTCGAAGCCAGGAACAACTGGAAAGGACATTGGCTCAGCTGCGTTGAACGCAAGAAGGGGCCATTCTCCCAAAGCATCGCAACCGTTATTGCTACTCCTGTGGCAGCTACTGATTCCTTTTCCAATGCTTTCTCCCGATAACTCGAGTCGTCTTTCTCCAGCTGTCTTACCGAGGGCGTTCCTGATCTTGCTCCAGAGCGTCGCATTTATCTTCTTTTCCGGTCGACCTCCCCAGCTTCCGATCGGTTTCGCTGAAGGCTTTGATCCCGGTGGCATTCGAGCAGTTTATCTGCCAACTAAAGTACGTCAACTTAGGATTTATATGCCTCTATTCCGCCCATTTCTAGATTCATTATCTGTCAACAATTCTATTGATATGCAAAAAAAAGATTGATAGATTGACTCGATTCCGATCAGGAAAACCCACTTTTAACTTTCAAGAACTCGGCTTTCCACCGACAAAGGAGGCACCATGTCGAGGTTATCAGGGCGTGAGATTGTTTCGGGCCGGATCCTTGTCCGCGTTGCTACCTTCCTTTTTCTAGTGATGCTGGGAATGCCCGTTCAGCTTGTATGGGCGCAACTGACCCTTTCCACCCTTCGGGGTACGGTGATGGATGCCTCCGGTGCGGTCGTACCTGGAGCGGACATTAATCTCACCGATTTGTCGACGAATATCAGTCGAACCACTATCACAGACGGAGCTGGAAATTTTGAGATTCCGGACTTGAAAAACGGAACTTATCGC
>DATGOF010000630.1:0-11003 GCA_035306285.1 Acidobacteriota bacterium
GGTCCATCTTTTGGAATAGCTCCGGCTGGGACATGGATGTGCACGCCAGCCTTTTTGAAAAGATCGGCATCAATTCCCAGAGAGTCCGCGTGAGCCCATATGTAACTCTGCGCAGCCTGGGCGGATTCTCGCATGACGTCACCCAGCTGACCGGTCAGTATAAGTCCCTTTCCTTCGGGAAGCAGCGTAGCCTCAATGAAGAGGACATCACCACCACTTTCGGTCCAGGCCAGACCGATGGCCACACCCGGCTCCAAATCTTTTCGAGTTTCTTCTGGAAAGAACCGTGGACTACCCAGCAGATCGGTCAAGTGCTCTGGCTCAACGCGGAAAGGCTCCGTGCGCCCTTCTGCGAACTGCAGCGCAACCTTGCGGGCCAGCCTGCCGATGGCTCGTTCAAGCTGACGCACGCCTGCTTCACGCGTATAACGACTGATCACCTGCTTCAAAGCTTCATCAGTAATCTCCAGTTGTTCCAGAGAGAGGCCGGTTTCACGGATCTGCCGGGGTATCAGATAGCGCCTGGCAATTTGCAACTTCTCCTCTTCGCTATAACCCGAGAGTCGCAACACTTCCATCCGGTCCAACAGGGGAAGCGGAATCGTGTCCAGAGTGTTGGCGGTGGTGATGAAAAAGGTCTTCGAGAGATCGAATGGAAGATCAAGGTAGTTATCACGAAACTCTCGGTTCTGTTCGGGGTCGAGGATCTCCAGGAGGGCCGCCGCGGGATCGCCACGAAAGTCACGACCGATCTTATCGACCTCATCGAGCATCAGCACAGGATTGTTCACTCCGGCTCTCCGAATCGCCTGGATGATGCGTCCCGGTATTGCACCGATATAGGTTCTTCGGTGTCCTCGCAGCTCAGCTTCATCATGAAGTCCACCCAGACTCATCCGCTCAAACCTACGACCCAGCGCTCTAGCGATCGATTGTCCCAGTGATGTCTTTCCGACACCGGGAGGGCCGACAAAACAAAGGATTGGAGCTTTGGCTTGTGGATTCAGCTTTAGGACTCCTAGGTGCTCCAGAATCCGTTCCTTGATCTCTTCCAGGTCATAATGATCTTCATCGAGAACCTTTCGGGCAAAGGCAAGATCGAGTCGCTCCTCTGAACTGGTACTCCAGGGTAGCTCGAGGATCAGATCCAGATAGGTCCGGATGACATTGTATTCGGGAGAGACTGAAGGAAGTTTCTCGAGGCGATCCAGTTCCCGTTCGGCTTCTTTTCGGACCTGTTCAGGCAGCTCTGCCTTTTCAAGACGTTCTCTCAGCAGGTTGACCTCAGCGGTTTCAGGATCATCCTCGCCCAATTCCTTCTTGATTGCCTGAAGCTGCTGCCTCAGAAAGTACTCACGCTGCTGCTTCGTCATCTCGCTCTGGGCTTTGCTGGCGATATTACTTCGCAGCTCCATCACCTGAACTTCAAAGGTCAGGTATTCATGCATCAGACGGAGGGCATCAACAAGTTGATCGGCTTCTAGCAGAGACTGTTCTTTCTTGACATCCAGACTGAGCATTGCCGCAACGAGATAAACCAGGCGCAGGGGATCGTCAGATTCCCCGATCAGGTTGGAGATGTTGAGTCCGCCCTCGGGCTGTGTGGCCATGATTGCCCTATTAACCAGATCAAGAACAGCACGATAGAGTGCTTCAATTTCAGCACTCTTCTCTGTTGTCACTGGACGTAGCCGGACGCGTCCTCGCAAATAGGGCTCGGTTTGTTCGACCTTCAGCAAGACGGAGCGTTCCACACCCTGGACCACCAGATGGAGCAGGTCTGGTTGGGGTCGCTGCATCCTCTTTATGACGGCAGTAGTCCCCACGGTGTAAAGGTCATCCTGCGTCGGGTTTTCTACGGCCGGATCCCGCTGTGCAACTACGAGAATTTCCTTTTCTTCACTGGCCAGAGCGGCCTCGACTGCCGCCAGGGAAGAAGCTCTTCCCACTGAAAGGGGCATGAGAGCGTGGGGGAACAGGACATTGTTCTTTAAGGGCAGGATCGGAAGGATCTTTATACCATTGGTCTCTTGATCTGTCATGGCCACTCCACGTCACAAATTAAACGCACGATCAGCATACCGTCACGATAATCCATCTTGATCTGAGCATCCTGGATCTCACACGGGAGCTGCAAAGAGCGCTTGAACTGGCTGTAGGTGATCTCCATTGAATGATGACTCCAATCTTCTTCAATGATCCAATCGCGTCGGATGCCCTGGATGTGCAGTGTAGAGCCGGCGATCTTAAGGGTTACATCTTCCGGCCTGATGCCGGCCAGGTCCAGTTTTACTACCCATCCATTCGATGACCTATAGATATCGGCTCTAGGCTCCCACCCTCGTTCCTTTCTCTCGAGGTCGCCGGGAAAGAAGATGGTTAATCTTGATTTCGGGTTTTTCATCACTGCACACCACTTGGAAGTTGGAGCCGATACAAACCTTTTAAGCAACAGCGTAACGCAATTGACCCGTTCCGCATTCTGAACGAGCCTCTTCATTTTGCCAGAACTGTTTAACCGAATGAAAGTTGAGGAATAGGGTAGGTGAATTGAGCCCCCGGGTCAGCTAATCCTCAGCTAATCGATTCCCTTCACTAATCCCCTGCACTGGTGGCTTTGACCCGGTCTGAAGGCAGAGCTCCTGTGAGCACGCGCGAGGCACAGACCTTACGGACCATTTTCTGAGCTTCGTCAAAGGAATGAGGTCCAAGAAAAGTGGAGACGATCTGACCTCTTCCGCCACGGCGTGATGGCTCGTAGCGCCTGACGACACATTCGGGGCGACGTTTCTCGATCCAATAAAGGAGCTGTCCCTTATTGTCATACACGCCCCACAAATCACGTCCTAACGAATTAATTCGAACCATCTCTTCACTCCTGAACCTTAAAAAAAGATGAGTAGCTCAGGCCGTGAGTCGAGATGACAACACGCAGAAAGAAGGGAATTTGCGCGAGCAAAACAACTTGCTCGCCGCTAGATCAAGTTGACATGAAACTGTCCATCCGTCCTCACGTCCTACCCTTATTCTAGATGAGAAGGCGATCGATTCAAAGTCACAAAACGGATTCGCCCATAGATGACGGCCGACCATTCCGGATATTTGTCAACTGTACTGTTGTACGTGCAGTTAAGGAATTTAAGTTGCTTACATTTCGGTAGCAGAGGAGCTAACGATTCGATGCATCTTGGAATTCTGGCCTGCGATCTCGACGGTACCCTGACCCTGGAACACGATGTCCCTGCTCGTACTTTTGAGGTGTTGCGAAGAGCAAAGGAACACGGCCTGGTCATCATCCTGGTGACAGGACGGATCATCCACTCATTTAACGAACAGGTGCCCTTCTTTGAGATCTGTGAAGCAGTCGTGGCCGAGGATGGAGCCGTCGTGTTCTTCCCGCGCACTCGTTCGATTGCACGCCCGTTTGGTCGATTGAACAGGCGGCTGGTTCGCCGAATCGAGAAGCTCGATATTCCCATGGAGAAAGGCTCCGCAATCATCGCTACGCGAGAACCACACGATCAAGCGATTCTAGCTGTGTTGAAGGATGCGGGCGGTGGTGCCACTGTAGAATACAACCGGGGAGCAGTAATGGTGCTCCCTCCCGGAGCCACAAAGGGTACCGGGCTCCTGTACGCCCTGCGGGAGCTCGGCTATTCGCCCCGCAGTGTTCTGGCATGCGGTGATGCGGAGAACGATCGAAGTCTCTTCGAAATGTCGGAAATGGCAGTCGCTGTCGCGAATGCTGCTCCCGATATTCAGAGACTGGCGGATTCTGTTCTGGAGCGGCCAAATGGTGCCGGGGTGGAAGAACTGATCCAGGGACTGATCCAGGGGCGCCTTCCGCCCAGAAGGGTCCGCCCGGACAAACGAATCATCCTGGGGAGCAAAGGGGACGACTCTCCCGTTTTCATTGATCCTTTTCGTTTCCTTGACGACAATCTCGCGGTCGTGGGTGCCAGTGCTTGCGGAAAGTCGTGGCTGGCTGGGTTAATAGCCGAGGAGATACTGAAGGAGCAATATCAAGTCTGTATTATCGACCCGGAGGGTGATTACCGCAGTCTGAAAGCTTTCCGCCATACGTTGCTTTTAGGAGGGGCGGAAACCACTCTTCCTCCCGTCGTCAGTGTAATTACTCTGCTTGAGTATTCTTCCGTAAGTCTTGTCCTCGATCTGTCAGCATATTCCGAGGCCGAACGCCGAAGCTATGTCCTCGACTTTCTGAGCAGTCTCAGAGCGCTTCGGGCTTCGCGCAAGCGCCCTCACTGGATCTTGATCGACGAAGCTCAGGGCTTCTTTCCTCCCGAGGAAGATGAAGCGGCTTCGATATTGACGGATACCATGAAGCAGGGGGGAGTGACGCTGGTGACTTACAAGCCCAGCTGCGTATCAAAGAAGGTCCTTGGCCGGGTCCATAATTGGGTACTCACTCGCTGCAATGGTGGCAGGGAACTTCAAACGCTGGTAGAGTCTCTGCCGCGATTGGATGATTCGATGCTCGCGACGATCAAGTCATTGCCACTCGGCGAGGCAGTTATCTGCTTTGCTTGCGGAAAGCGTGAAGGGCCCCCGATCCAGGAGACGATTCGGTTTCGAACTGCTCCGCGCGATGTTCCCCATATTCGACACCTTCACAAGTACCTGCAGGTGCCGCTTCCCACTGAGAAACGGTTTTATTTTAGTGATGCCGCCGGAGGCTCCCATGGATCGGCTGCATCTTTGTGGGAACTTACCAACATGCTGCCAAAGGTTCCCGCTCGTTCTCTTGAGTTTCACTCCAGCCGAGGCGATCTCGTGCTCTGGGTAGAGGAAGTGTTACAGGACGAAGAACTTGGACGCCATCTGAAGAAGTTGAAGAGCCGAGGTCTTTTAGGCGAAACGTTGAGGGACGCACTGATCCAAACGGTCCGAGCCCGCTACGAAGAATTGGAGAGCCTTATATAGTTTCACCGCCTTTGTCCTCTGCGTCCCTGTGCCTCTGTGGTTTAGACCTTCGCTTTTCGCACTGCTTTTGCGATAGAATCGAGTCAGCATCTTTATGAACAGGCTCTCACCCCCACTCCTGGCCATCACAATACTTTTTTCTTCAGTCTCGCTGATGAGGGGGGAAGTTCTTATCACAATCGAACAGAAAGACCAGAGGAACGGAGAAGTCCAGGAATCAACCATATATTTGTCTGGTGACCGTTATCGTGGCGACATCAACCAGATCAGCTATATTTTCAGAAGCGATCTTCAGAAACTGTGGCTGATAAACCGCCACGACGAAACCTACGCGGAGTGGACCCCCTCGGACGTGAGCCGTCTCAAAATGCGTTTGCAAGACGCAAAGGCCGAGGCCCACAATTTTCTGCACGAAGAGATGGAATCGCTCTCGCCCGAGCAGAGGCGTCAGCTTGAGGAAGCCGAAGTGCGACAAGGGAAACTGGAAGAGCCTGAGGTCACCTACCGGAAGATCGCCTCGGACCAGAAGTACGGGCCATGGCGATGCGACCTGTACGAACGTTATGAAAACGAAGAAAAGCAGTCGGAAGTCTGTGTGGCAACGATGAAGTCCCTCAATTTAAGGCCCGAGGACTTTTCAGCACTCTATGCTTTTCTCGATTTTTTCGACATCGGGCCTTCTACGAGTGACAACGACCTTTTGGATTTGAGGAAACTAGCGGACGAGATCGGGTTTGAAGGCTTTCCGGTTAAGGAGTCGAAGCTCGGGGACAATGGAAAGGTGGAGGAGGTTCTTACCGTTACGAGAATCAAGCGGACCTCCTTCCCGGCTTCCTTGTTTGAACTGCCACTCCGTTCAGATCATTCGACTGCAAAGCAATAGTCCGTTGATCGCCAGCCGGCCGCGGCGGCTATTCGGACAGTGCCTCCCTCACCACCCCGAGTAGTTCATCCATTGTAAAGGGCTTCTTCAGGCAACTGAAAGCACCGGCCTGAAGGGCGGCATCTAATTCTTCGCTCCGAGCAAGTCCAATGATCACGATAAATTTGAGATCCGGGTTCTTCTCTCGAGCTAACTTCAAAACCTCAAGCGCTTGCTTTCGTGGCACTCGAAGGTCCAGGAGAGCGAGATCAAATTGGTGGGTTTCCAGTTTCCCGAGTCCTTCCTCGCCGTCTGCGGCAACATCGACGCTATATCCTTCCAGCTGCAGGGATTCTGCAAGGACGTTCCGCAATTCGTCTTCGTCATCGATCACGAGGATGGAAGCTCGGTTCGGAGCTCTCTCGACATCTTCGGCTTCTTGAATTGCTTTCTCTTTCTTCGGCCGCACTTCATCGGACGTGGAACTGGTAGGCAGAAAGACGGAGAACTTGGATCCCTTGTGGCTGCTGGTCACTTGGATCTCGCCACCATGGCCCTCAACAAGCTTCTTGGCGATTGCCAGACCCAGACCGGTTCCCCCTTTCGTCGTGTAAAAAGGCTCGAAGATCATCGGAAGCTTGTCTGGTTCAATCCCCCGTCCTGTATCTTCAAATTCGATCTCGACTCGCTCCCCTTTGGGTTCAACCCTGGCCCGGATCGTCAACAAGCCTCCTGGCTCAGTGGCTTCCAAGGCGTTGAGTACCAGGTTCACAAAGACCTGTTCAAGCTGATGTGGATCGGCGGCTATCACGGGTAGGTCGACATCCAGTTCCTGCTTGATCTCAACACCGGAGACCCGTATACGATCCTCTAGAGTTTGCAGGGTTGAAGCGACCACGTCTCGAATATTGGTGGTTTCCCAGTGGGGACGGGCAGGGCGAGCCACTCCCATGAGATCTTCAATGATCTTGGAGATCCGGTTGGTCTGATCAATAATTGTCCGAAGTGCTTTCTTTGTCTTTTCATCCTCTAAACTACGTTCAAGTAGCTGGGCGTGAGTCGAAATTGTAGTGAGAGGATTGTTAATTTCATGGGCAGCGCCTGCCGCCAGACGTCCCACTGAGGCGAGTCGATCGGCCTCATAGAGCTTTGTTCGATACTGGTCCGCTTGGCGGGCCCCACGAGCGACATGTTCCAGCTGCTCTTCCATAGTCGAAAGTAGTGCCTGATGTTCTAGAAAAAGCCCGGCCGTCTGTGCAAATCGTTTCATTCCTTCCTGCTCCTGGGGAGTCAGCGTTCTCTCGGTATCGACCATGATCTGCGCATGAGCTCTTCCGGCACAGGAAACCGGAATCGAAAGAAGTCCAGGGGCATCCAGAGATTCCCGTATTTGTTCGGCTGCTTTTTCGTTGTCTGGCAGACTGTTTCGAATAATCAGCGTCAGGTCTAGCCTCGTTTCGGATAGTTTCGCGATGGACACGGGGAGGAAGGCCTCATCAACCTTTTTCGAGTCACCATTGACGATTCTGCCTAGCAAGCCTCCTCGAGAGAGATCGGGCATAAAGGCGAGAACTCGCTTGGAAGGAACGAGTCTGGAAGCCAACTGTGCCAGTTTGGCCAGTGAGGTTCCTGCACTGCGGGTACGGCCTGCCTCCTGGAGCAAGTTGCACATTGTTTCCGCTACCTTGTTCTGAAAGTTCAACTCTCGATTTTGGATGACGAGTTTGAGCTGTCTGTCTCCCAGCTCTTGATTGGCCCTTGTGACGGCTGAAAGGTACAGCTCGGGAGAGCTCACATCCCAATCGAAATAGCCGGAAACCTCCTCAAATCGCCTGAGGACTTGTATCGAGAGCCGTTCCACTTCCCTTAAGGAGAGGGCCGTCAAATTCATCAGTTCCGTTTGACTCATTTCCGCCCTGTCGCCACTGGAGCCCATCCGGAAAATGTGAACGAAATTATTGGCGCACTTGATCAGAAACGGTATTTGTTCGTTCGATAGTTCGCCGGCTGGTCGCGCGAATGGTTGATGGTGCAACCAGGCGGCTGCTGTGATCGGCTGTGGAAGGCCCCAGTTTTCTAGCAAAATCTTTCCTGCCTGAGTGTGCGGGATACCAATAAGCTCCTCTTCTTTTTCGATCAGCGGTACTTCGGACTCGAGGGCCTGCTCAACCACTTGATCGTAATAGTCGGGGTTCCACTGATAGAGCGCCACCTTGCCGATATCGTGAAGAAGCCCAGCAACAAAGGCGGTTTCTGGATGAATCGATTCGAAGCGACGTGCGAGAAGTTCGGCTGCAATTGCACAGGCTATGTTGTGGTACCAGAAGTCACGAATCTTAAAAAATCGGCCGTTTTCCACCCGAAAGGCATCCACGACCAAGACCGAAAGGGCGATAATGCGAATGGTTTCGCTTCCAAGAAGGACGGCAGCGCGGCTCAGGCTTTCGACCCGTCCCGGCTGTCCAAAATGTGCAGAATTAGCGATCCGCAGAACTTTGGCTGCCAGTGCCTGATCGGTGGTCAGAAGAGGCGCAACCTGTTCAAGGCCGTAGTCCGGATCTTTGGTAACCTCGGTCAATCTGATTGCTACAGGAGGAAGGGTTGCGCCCTCTGTTAGTCGTTCAATGAACTCTCTGACCTCCGTAGTTATTCTGTTGTCACGGCTCAACCCTTTTATCCCCTCAACGTTCACCAGCGGCACCAGGCGGCGATTACCCACTTTACCTTTTCAATAGAAGAAAAGGTGTCAGTACGAGAATACAAAGATCCACAAAACCGGAAAACAATAGATATTCCTGTTGTGTTTGATCGGAACCGCTGGCTCCCCCCGAACAGGCTCCGGACAGACCTCATGTTGAACGATTACTTACCGGCGGTCAAGGGGACGCCATATAGCCTACAATAGGAGGATGGATAACAAAGGACAGCTCTCGAACTCTGAACGACCGAACCGTCTAATCCAGGAAAAAAGTCCTTATCTTCTCCAGCATGCCCATAACCCGGTCGACTGGTACCCCTGGGGTACGGAAGCCTTAGAGGCGGCTCGCAATGAGGATAAGCCCATTCTTCTCAGCATCGGCTACTCAGCCTGTCACTGGTGTCACGTGATGGAGCATGAATCTTTCGAAAATCAAGATATAGCTCAGATCATGAACCGTCATTTTGTGAATATCAAAGTCGATCGTGAGGAGCGTCCTGATCTAGATTCCATCTATATGAACTACGTTCAGATGACCACGGGGCATGGAGGGTGGCCCCTGACCGTTTTTCTGACTCCTGAACTAGTGCCTTTCTATGGCGGAACCTATTTTCCACCCGAGGATCGGGGAGCCCATCCCGGATTCCGCAAAGTGCTGACGAGTGTGGCGCATTTCTACACGCAACAGAAAGACCAGATTGAGGAGAAAAAGGACGAGATCGTGGCCAGACTTGCCCGGGCCGGCCAGCTCCAGCTCGAGAAGTCAGCTGCTACTGAAGAGCTTCTGGAACAAGCGTTCTACGGAATGATTCAACAGCTGGATACTCGTAACGGAGGCTTTGGCGAGGCGCCGAAGTTTCCGAGTTCAATGATCCTCTCTTTTTTGCTTCGTTATCATCGCAGAACCGGAGCCGATTCTGCCAGAGAAGCCGTCGTGCTCTCCCTCGACAAAATGGCTCGAGGCGGAATCTATGACCAACTGGGAGGAGGTTTCCACCGCTATGCTGTCGATGCACAGTGGCTGGTTCCCCATTTTGAAAAAATGCTTTATGACAATGCCTTGCTGGCAAGGGCTTATCTGGAAGCCCATCAGGTCACGGGAGTCGCGGGTTTTCGTCAGATTGTTGAGGAGACACTTCGGTATGTTCAAAGAGACCTGGTGGACGAGAGTGGCGGTTTCTATTCCTCAGAGGACGCAGACAGTGACGGGGAAGAGGGAAAGTTCTACACCTGGAGTGAGAGGGAGCTACGAGAGTGTTTGACGAGCGAGGAATTCGAAGTTTTTTCAACGGTGTATGGAGTCACCCCCGAAGGGAACTGGGAAGGAAGAAATATTCTCAATCGACTCGACGTCACGGCTCCGGAACGGCTTCTCGGAACGTCCCAAGATGAGTTGGACCGGCTGCTGAAATCAAGTCGTGAAAAGCTATTACTGCGTCGAAACAGCAGGGTACGGCCCGGTCGGGACGACAAGGTACTGGCTTCCTGGAACGGTATGATGCTGGCTACCTTTTCAGAAGCCGCTCTTGTCCTTTCTGATACGAGCCTCCGAGAAACGGCTGAAGCCAATGCGTGGTTTCTCCTGAATGAGATAGTGAAGGATGGACGGGTACATCGAAGCTGGAAGGAAGGGGAGGCAACGCTTAACGGCTATCTCGATGACTATGCACACGTTGTGGAAGGGTTGATCGCTGTTTATTCGCTGACGGGAGAGTATCACTGGTTGAAGAAAGCGGTAGAGCTTACCGAGAAGCAGTTGGAGCTCTTCTTTGACGGAGACAGGGGAGATTTCTTCTTTACTTCAAATGATCATGAGGCCTTGCTGGTGCGGCAGAAGGAATATTTCGACAACGCCATTCCGAGCGGTAACGCAACGTCGGTTCTCAACCTGCTCAAGCTGCACCATCTCACCGGCGAACGGAAGTATGAAGCGATTTCCCGAACAATGATCGAGCAAATGGCTGCAGGACTTGCTCGTTATCCGTCTGCCTTCGGCTACTGGCTACAGGCGGTGGATTTCCTGCTGGGTCCGGTCTATGAAATCGCGCTGGTTGGAGCGTTGTCAAAGCAGGAGGAATTGCTTGCTCCGATCAAGTCTCGGTTTATTCCCAATCGGATCATTGCCAGATCAGAGGGTAATAGTGGTGCAGACGCTGAGGTTCCCCTGCTGGAGGGCCGGGAAGCAAAAGGTGAAGCAACATTATATCTATGCCGCAACTACACTTGCCTTGAACCCGCATCCTCTGTTGAGCAGGTCGAAAAGGTGCTTGGCGAGTTCGCAAGCGAATGAAAACGGACTGTCACCGCCAGCCGAGCTGACGGAGGTTTACGGCAGCCCAGGAGATGTAACCTCGGCTCCCCACGCTATCGGGTTTGGTCAAGGATGGGCCGACTGTGCAGGAAATTCATCTGTGCTGTGCCAGCCATTCGCTCAGCAGAACCTTGAAGCTTTTCAACGCCCGGGCGCGATGAGAGATTTCATTTTTCTCGGACATAGAC
>DATGOF010000631.1:0-2106 GCA_035306285.1 Acidobacteriota bacterium
GCGGCAGTTACAAAAGTCTCATCGCTACCGGCCCGCAGAGGAAGGTTGAGGGTGTATCCTTCGCCTGCTTCTTCGCCGATTTCCGTCAGGGCACCGGTACCAGGATAAAAAGGATATTGATGAGAGGAGATATAAAGAACATCGGGACGCTGGTAGAAGATCTCCTGAGTTCCATTCCCGTGATGGACGTCGAAATCAATAATGGCCAGCCGCTCGGCGAGCTGTTCTCGAATCGCCCACTCAGCAGCAACCGCAACATTGTTAAAAAGACAAAAACCCATGGCGCGATTACTTTCGGCATGGTGCCCCGGCGGCCTTACTAGCAGCATACCCGACTGGATCGTTTCACTGGACAACTGCTGCAGCAGTACAATGCCACTTCCCGCCGCCAGTGACGCAACACGGTACGAGTTAGGGCCCGCAAAGGTATCTGGATCGAAAGCAAAGTGGGCCTTCCCATGCGTCGCCATTACTCGTTCTACGTGCTCCTTATTGTGGACACACAACAGCCACTCCGTTTCGACCTGGCGTGGAGCGACCTGCTGCATCTTTCCTTCCCAGGCCGGTGTGTCCAACCCCTTGAGAAGGGCTCCAATTCGTTCCGGCCGTTCAGGATGTCCGGCGGGAGTCTCGTGTTCCAAATAAACCGGGTCCAGGACTAATCCAAAAATCATTGATTTACGGCTTTTCCTCCGGACAGTCAGACAAGAAGATCCAGTGCGGCCCGCAACTCGTCTCGCGCATGAAAATCCTGCTTCGCTTCGGCAACCCGAATACCGCGTTGAAATATATCTGCTGCTTCCTCGATCTTACCAAGGTCTTGCAGTGTTGAACCCAGTTGAAAGTAAAGAGGAGTGTAATCGGGGGCCTGCTCCATCAGCTCTTCCAAAGCCTGGCGCGCTCGTTCCAGATCTCCTTGACTCCGGTACTCCATGGCGATTCCATAGCGGGCAAAGGTATTCCGAGGATTTTTGCGAAGCAGTTCCTGAAGCTTCTCCAAACGATTCATCTTTCCCCCCACTTGAGTTTCTCCCTCAATACGTCAAAAAATCCCCGGTCGTCAGGTCGAACCAGCCTAACTTTGA
Organism: Acidobacteriota bacterium; assembly: GCA_035306285.1. Taxonomy (GTDB): domain Bacteria; phylum Acidobacteriota; class UBA6911; order RPQK01; family JAPXNP01; genus DATGOF01. The sequence goes on from DATGOF010000631.1 coordinate 1,086, forward strand.
AGGGAGACTTGCCACACCGGATCTCGTACCCCTCTTTAATTGCTTCTCCTACTTGTCCGTCAACCGTTAACATAACGTCTTCCCCCGATTTGAGGATCAGTCTGATCTCGCGATTAGTGGGGAGAGCCAGAGGACGGTTGGTCAGGGTATGCGGGCAAATCGGTGTCAGCACCAGGGTATCAACAGAAGGAAAGACAATCGGTCCGCCGGCCGACAGCGAGTAAGCAGTAGAGCCCGTCGGCGTTGATACGATTACGCCGTCAGCGATGAACCTGGCAATGAAATCATGGTCCAAAAAGGCGTCAAGGCTGATGACTCGCGCCAGAGCGGCCTTGTTCATCACGACATCATTCAGAGCGTGGTAGGTCCTGACCCGACCGTTGGCGAACACCTCGGCCCTGAGCATACACCTTTCATCGACCCGGTAATTCCCGCTGAGCAACATCTCCAGAGCCGGGTAAAGCTCATCCATGGTCACTTCGGTAAGGAAACCCAGGCTCCCCAGGTTAACGCCCAGGATGGGGCACCCGTCGCCCTTGACGAGACGGGCAACTGAGAGCATGGTGCCATCACCCCCAAAAACTACCAGCGCATCCGCTTCGCCGGGAATTTGCTCCTTCTGCCTGCCTTCCACCGAGCGGAGTTGAAATGCTTCAATAATACGCTGGTCCACGATCGGCTTGGCCCCCTTCTCTCGAAGCCACTTCAAGACACTCTCAATCTCTCCTGCGATATCAACTCGATGTGTCTTGGCGAAAATTCCGATCCGCACGACTTCAATTTCCCTTTTCTTCCAGCCGAGGATCAGCGATCGACGCTCAGGAATCTGTCACGACATTCCTCTGAACAGAAGTAGAATGTCTCCTTTCCGCTTCGGGCGGTAAGGGCCAGGTCTTTTGCAACATACATGCCGCACTGGGGGTCCTTAAACATCTCTCCGCGAAGGGCACTTCGTTTCGGCTGACGATGACCACGCGTTCTATGATTGGCGGAACCAGCACTCAGCAAGGAGTTAAAGAAG
>DATGOF010000632.1:0-2869 GCA_035306285.1 Acidobacteriota bacterium
GAAGAAATTTCCGCCTCTCACCCTCACTGTAGCCAAGCCCACGGCAATTTCGTGCTCTATCCCATCAATCGGCCCGAATCTTGAGTGCTTTTTCGATCACTTTACCTGCTTCGGAAAGCCCCTTGAGAAATGCGGGCTAGCGTTTCACGGTTGGATTGGATCTGTCGGACAAGAAAAGCTACTTCGTGATTTTGGACGAGCAGGGGGAAGTAGTCGAGTGGGAAGGATTGCAATGAGGCGGGGGGCTCTGGAGCGCAAGTTTGCGACAGAACCGATGCGAATTGTGCTGGAAGCCGGGACACATTCGGGTTGGGGGGCCGGCTGCTAGAGAGGCTGGGGTATGAGGTTCTGGTGGCAAATCCGAGACGAGTGCGGGCGATCTACAAGAGCAAGGATAAGAGCGATCGGGTGGATGCGGACCAACTAGCCCGCATAGGACGTGTGGATAGGAGCTCAAATTTGTGCCGAAGGCACTCGACAATTGGTAGCCTGGGGTAGCGGCGAAGCTGCTACCCCAGGAATGCCGGTACCCGACGAATTATCCTGTACTGTAGGTACAGGATAATTCCTATAACCCATTGCAAAATAAGAAATTATGGTGTCCATTCAGGATACAATTTGGGATTTGGCGCCTGTTATCGGGGCGGCGCCTTCGGCTTAACCCAGGCTCTTGGATTCTCCCACGTCTTCGGCGTGGAGGAGTCGACCCGTTTAAGGTCGCCGGATATCCAGTCGCCCGCTGGGCTGACAGAAATGGCGGTAAAGACCGAGTACCAGGATCTTGATTCAGTCCTGTGCGCGCGGCCATCCCTGCCCGTTTGCACCCCCTCTGTGTCCTCAGTGCCTCCGTGGTTAAGAATTTCCACCTACTTCAGTTCAACCAGTTCTTCCATTGCGGCAGCTGGCTTACTTTTCGCCTCATTCTTGTTAGTGGAAACCAGTTCCTGAGGAGCTCGCCAGAAATCGATAAGCGAAGCCTGGTGGACACAGGAGATCGTACAGTAGGGCGCACAGCCCTTTTGCGTGAGATACTCGCGCTTAATATCGGCTACAGTGTACTGGGAGAGCGGAATAGCAGGAAAGCCTCGTTGCTGAGAGCAATAGTGAACCAGTCCATCTTCACAGACGTACAGATAGCGAGCACCCGCTCGACAGCGCCAGTTGTTCGGTTTTCCGGTCGCTAAGTTGCCTTGAAAATACTTGTTCAGTCGAGCGTAACCTTTCTTGCCTAGAGACTGGACTTCATCGAAAACACTCCGTTCGACTTCACCAAGCGGTTTCAAGTGCCCTTTGCCGTCATGAATGATTCCAACGGTGCAGGTAAAGCCAAGTTCGACCGCCCTCCGTGCAATTGCCCTGGCGTCTTCCGGATTCCTGACACCGGACCCCAGGACCGTATTGATGTTCACTTTGAAGTCCGCTTCTTCCGCGAGATAGCGCAACTTCTTGTCAAGCACCTTCAGGCTCTTCATCGACACGTCGTCTGGCTGCACGTTATCAATACTGATCTGTAGATGGTCGAGTCCGGCTGTATTGAGCGAGCGAATACGTTTTCGGGAGATCAGGTAACCATTGGTGATCATCCCGGCAATCATCTTTCTCTTACGAATTCTACGGATGACCTCCTCCAACTCCGGGTGCAAGAGCGGCTCACCACCGCTAATCGTAATGACGGCGGTCCCAAGATCGGCCAGTTGATCGACTCGGGTTATAAGCTCCCGGATTGGGACAGGATCGGAGTGATCGTCATACTCATTACAGTACCCACAGGCAAGATTACACCTGCGTGTAGGGATCAAATGGGCCAGCAGCGGATGATCTTGAGAAACGAGCCCACGAATAATCATGCCCCACTCACGGGCTCGCAGAGTGAATCTACGCCATGTTCGCATCGAGTTATCTTACCCTACTTCTCCACAACGAGTTAAATGGACACAGGCTATGAAAGCCTCTGAACTCCTTCACTACAGGCTGTTAAGATAGCTCCCCTTCATCATAGCGCTTCTAACTGACTTGCGGATAATAGCAGGGGTTAAGACATCGCGTCAAACCGTTTATTTTGCACAAGATCGCCTGCAGTCACGCCACTTCACGTGTGCGACAATCCATTCTCTCACCGAGGACAACAACAACAAATCGCAGACCCTGAACTGAACCGTGTATCATGATGGTTCGCAACTTCGAGTCAGGCTTGCCGACACCGTAAGTTAAATTGAGGACCGACTCTACGAGGAACGAAAGGGATGAAACAACAAGTAAAGGTTGGGTTGATCCAGATGCGCTGCACAGATGATCCCGACCTTAATCTTAGGCGGGCCATCGAGAAAATCCGAGAGGCAGCAAGCAGAGGAGCTCAGATCGTCTGTCTGCAGGAGCTCTTTCGTTCTCTGTATTTTTGCCAGGCAGAAGAAGCGTCCCGATTCGATCTAGCAGAAGAGATCCCTGGTCCGACCACCGAAGCGCTCGGGAACGTGACCCGTGAGCTTGGAATCGTTGTTATCGCCTCTCTTTTCGAGAAGCGCGCTGAGGGTCTCTATCACAATACAGCGGTGACTATCGATGAGCTCGGGCGGATTGTTGGAAAGTACCGCAAGATGCACATTCCGGATGACCCTCTTTACTATGAGAAGTTTTACTTCACTCCAGGCGATCTCGGATTTCAGGTGCATAAGACCCGACACGGGAACCTGGGAGTGTTGGTCTGCTGGGATCAATGGTTTCCCGAGGCCGCCAGACTGACCGCTCTGCAGCGATCTCATATCCTTTTCTATCCCACAGCAATAGGTTGGCTGGATGGAGAATCCGAGGAGATGAATCGGGCTCAACACGATGCGTGGGAAACCATCCAGCGAAGTCATGCCATAGCCAA
>DATGOF010000633.1:0-3137 GCA_035306285.1 Acidobacteriota bacterium
GTTCAAGTTCCAGGAAGAGAACGAACGTGTTGAAGCCGAAGGCGGTCAGCCGGCCGTGGGTCGTCCACTTCTGCTCGGAATAACCAAGGCGTCTTTGAGCACCGATTCCTTTATCTCGGCCGCCTCCTTCCAGGAGACAACCCGCGTTCTCACAGAGGCTGCAATCAGCGGTAAGATTGATTACCTGCGCGGGCTGAAGGAGAACGTGATCATGGGACGTTTGATTCCCGCAGGTACGGGAATGGAGTACTACCGCAATATCGAGGTAGAGAGTCCTTTTCCGTCCGAGGAGTTTGAGGAAGAAGAAGGGGCCGAACAGGAGGCTGAAGTGCAAGAAGGTATTGCTGAAGCTGAAGCGGCTCCGGCCGAGTAGCCGGCTACCGGGAACGGTGTGAGCAGGCGCCTCGCCAGTAATCAATCGTTCATTCACGAAAAGCCGCTGTGCGGCGGCCTAGCGGTTTGGCTATCCACGGCAGAAAAAAAAGGGGCGACTCGAGGTCGCCCCTTTTCCGCCCTGAATCAAACTGAAATTTAGTTCGAGCCACCTAGCGGAGTGCTGCTTGCATCGGCAGCAGCACCATTGTTGAACCGAATGACACCGGTTTCGTCGGTGAAGAAGTAGCGCATCTGCGCCGCATTCGGGCTAGTTGGTTCGGCAGTGATCTGAAAATCAGTTCCATTGTTGGTGAGTGTGAAGGTGTAGCCTTCCTTTTCTCCGGAAGCCAACGCTTCATCGATGTAGCCAGAATTTTCGAGATCTGAGAGATCGCCAAACTGGCCATTGCCGGCAGTTGAAGAATAGGTGATCTGTGCAGTCACCAGTGTTCGCAGCGATGAAATAGCGGAAGCTTCCTGAGCAGCATCACGAGACCGCATCAGGTTGGGGATTGCAATAGCCGCGATAATTCCAATGACGGCCACTACAATCAGTAGTTCAATGAGTGAGAAACCTTTCTGTCTGTTCATTCAATCCTCCTTGGAGATTGGTGCGTTACCTGTTTGTGAAATCTAATCTTTGGCCTTTAGGGACATGGTGACTTTGCTCACAAAGGCAGTTTTAGCCTGAGAGATGTCCGATCAGGCTGAAGATCGGCATATACATCGAAATGACAATTCCTCCCACGACAACGCCGAGCACAACGATCATGAGAGGCTCAAGAAGGGTCAGAAAATTATTGATACTGTTGTCTGACTCCTCTTCATAGTAGTCCGCAAGTTTGTCGAGCATCTGATCCAGTTCCCCGGTTTGTTCCCCCACACCTACCACCTGCGTCACCATGGTCGGAAAGATGCCCGCCTTCTTCAGAGGCTCGACCAGCGTCTTTCCCTCTGCGACGTGTCTGCGTACGTCCAGGAGTGACTGCTGGATCACAGCATTCCCGGCCGTATGGGCGGTAATCTCGAGCCCCTCGAGAATGGGGATGCCGCTCGTCAACAGGGTGCCGAGTGTTCGGGAAAAACGTGCGATGACGATCTTCTTCAGCACAATTCCTAGCAACGGAAGTCGCAACAACAACTGATCGATCACCAGTTTTCCATTCTCGGTGGCGTAGTAGCTGCGAACTCCAAATGCAGTCAGGAGGGCTAGCAGGACAATCGGTATACTGAACTGCTGAACAAACGAGCTGACCGCCATGACAACTCGAGTGGGTAGTGGAAGCGGGGCGTTCAGACCTTCGAATAGCGTCACAAACACCGGTATAACCCAGATCATGATTGCGAAAACGATAATGACCGCTACACTGAGTACCACGGCGGGGTAGACGGATGCGGACAGCACAGATCGGCGTAATTTGACGGCCTTCTCGACGAAGAAGGAGAGGCGTCCCAGGATGACATCCAGAACACCGGCGGCTTCGCCTGCTGCGATCATATTGACAAAAAGCGTGTCGAAGACTTTCGGGTGCTTTCGCATGGCCTCAGCCAGAGTGGAGCCAGCTTCAACTTCCTCTCTGACTTCGTTCAAAGTGTTCTTGAAGACAGCCTTTTCCTGCTGATCGGCCATGATTCCCAGACACTGCACCAGGGGAAGCCCCGCATCCAGCATGACCGAGAATTGCCTCGTAAAGAGCGCCAGGTCCTTGGCTGACACTCCTGTTCCCGGGAGTTTGAAGGAAATTTGTCCTTTCTTCTCGTTAATGCGTACCGGCAGGATATTCTCGTTCCTGAGCGATGTAGCCAGGGCCTGCTTGTTTAGAGCGAATCGTTCGCCTGTAACCAGACTGCCCCCTTCAAGCTGTCGACCGCGAAACTCGTAGACCGGCATTTATTCTTTCCTCAACTCTTAACCTGCTGCAGTAGAGCGAGATCCCGTACGTTGGAGGATCTCCTCCAGCTCGTCCACATTGGAAGACTGCGCGAGACAGTCTTCGTAGGTGATCTTTCGATTCAAGTACAGATTGGCGAGGCTTTGATTCATGGTATGCATGCCATACTTCTGCTGTCCCGCCTGCATCATCGAGTAGATTTGGTGGATCTTGTTCTCTCGAATCAAGTTTCGAATAGCGGGAGTGGGGATTAGCACCTCGGTTGCTACGATTCTCCCGGACCCGTCAGCGGTGGGAAGCAGTTCCTGGCATATGATGCCTTCAAGAACCAGTGAAAGCTGTGTTCGGATCTGTTGCTGTTGATGAGAAGGGAAAACATCAATGATCCGGTTGATGGTGGCATAGGCGGAGTTCGTATGCAGTGTGGCGAAGGTCAAATGACCGGTTTCAGCAATCCGAAGCGCCGACTCGATCGTTTCCAGATCGCGCATTTCTCCGATCAGAACAATGTCGGGATCTTCGCGGAGAATCATCTTCAATGCACTTGCGAAGGAGGGAGTGTCACTGTGCACTTCTCGCTGGTTGACCAGACAGGATTTGTGAGGATGCAAAAATTCAATAGGGTCCTCAATGGTTATGATGTGGCCGCTTTTCTCACGATTCAGCTTGTCGATCATGGCAGCCAGCGTGGTCGATTTTCCACTCCCGGTGGGTCCTGTCACCAGAATCAGGCCTCGGGGCTTGTTGGTAAGATCATGCAGAATGGGTGGCAGATTCAGATCTTCAATGCTCTTGATTTCATAAGGAATAAGGCGGAAGACGGCTGACGTTGTACCTTTCTGGGTAAAGACATTGGCTCGAAAACGGGCC
>DATGOF010000634.1:0-4198 GCA_035306285.1 Acidobacteriota bacterium
GTTTATTCTCGAACATGGGGAACGGAATAAGGAGGTCGCCGGCATAGCGGCTCAGCTTGAAGCACTTTTCGAGCTCCTGTGTCACCGGCGAGGAAGGAGAGAATCGACGATCAGCGTTGGTTCGTCTTTATAGCCCTGAGGGACTGCATCGTGGCACTGAATGTTCTGAGCAGGCCATCGCTCCGGTTCCGCTTCTTTCCAAGTGCCGGGTGAAGACATCTATCTCGCGGGTTATTTCACGCTGACTAGTCGAGCGGCTCCTCCTCAAAATCGGTTTCGTTGACCCAACCAGCGTTCATTTTCTCGCCAGACATGTAGCGTTCGTAGAAATTTCGACCGCTCTCATCGGCGTAGATGTACTCGTCAAAAATATGTCCTCGGCCTTCCATCCGCGGGTCATTTTGTGCTTGTAGTTCCTCTTCCATTCGCTTCCGCAATTCTTCCTTGCGATCAGCCCACTCCACATCCAAGGCGAGATTGTTAAGACACTCCGGATCAGCTCGCAAGTCGTAGAGTTCCTCCTCTGGCCTCTTCCCAAACGAAAGTCTCCAGAAATGAGATCGATCTGGATCGGTACGCATCGCCAAAACCTGCGTTTTAGTCGGACTGCCATCGGTATTGAGATAACCCGTCTCGGGATTGCCGGCAGGCCATCGTTCGGGCTCGAAATTGCGAAGATAGAACAGATCTCCGGAAACGATTGCCCGTACAGGATAGCCATAGTCGTTTGGCCTGCCTACATCATGTCTTTCCTTGCCGATCAATACATGATTGCGATAATCCGTGACCTGGCCCGATTCAGGGCTCGTCAGAATATCAGTCAGACTTCGCCCGGGTGTCGGCTCCATTCCGGTGTCAGCCCAGCTGAGACCACTCACCTCAATGAAAGTAGGAGCTATATCAATGAGACTGACGTAGTCGTCCACAACCCGGCCCGGATGTTCGATTCCAGACGGCCACATCACCACCAGCGGCACACGCGCCCCAGAATCATTAATCTGTCCTTTGACCCTGGGGAAAGGCATACCGTGATCGGAAGTCACGACAATCAACGTATTTTCGAGTGCCCCTTTCTCTTCGAGCACCTCCAGCATCCGCATTAGGTGACTATCGAAATGTTCCACCTCGAAGGCGTAGTCGAGCATGTCATTTCGGACTCTCTCATTATCGGGCCAATAGCCAGGCACTCTGTCGATGTCGTCGAGCGATTTTCCACCTTTTGACACACCGCTGCCGTACTCATACCGGCGGTGAGGCTCGGTAGCACCGTACCAGAAGGTCCAGGGTTGGCCTTCCGGAATCTGCGCCAGGAAGTCTTCGAAATTGGCAGCATAGTCGTTTGCGCTAATCGCATTAGTAGGAGGCTCGCTCCGTCGCTCCTGAAAGGCGGCGCCCGTTAATTCGCGACGCTCTCCATCAGCTCTGAGCGCGACGCCGGGGCCCCAGCCTTTTCCGGTAAAGCCGGCGATATATCCGTTCTCCACCAACACCTCCGGATACGTATTGAACTTTGCCGGAAAGTAACACCAATGGTTTGCAGCCTCTTCAAGCTGCCAGGAGTTACGACCAGTCAGCACGCTGGCGCGAGAGGGCGCGCACTTCGGATTCGGTGCGTATGCCCTTGTAAACAGAACCCCCTGATCAGCAACTCGATCAAAAGCAGGAGTCTTCACCCAGTCGCATCCATAGGCTCCGGCATGTCCCCAGGACCAGTCATCGGCAATGGCCAGAAGAATGTTCGGTCTCTGCAGGGAAGTCTGTTCGATTGGCCCGGAACATCCTGAAATACCCATCCAAGGGACCGATAGCAGCAAACATAAGAGCTTGATGAATTTCATGCACACCTCGCGGGAACCTGATGGAAATGGGCTGGAGAATACCACATCTTAACAGCCTGTCGCCAAAACGCCGGCCGGCCAGAATCCGATCCTCGGCGGCCTTTCGTCCGAGGTCACAGCGAGTCCCAGTTTCACAACTGGCTCTAACTCCCAATCAGAAATACGCCTCGCCCTTCCGATTGAAAAAAATGGAAACTGGTCCCTCTTTAAATGCAATTACTTTTCGGAGTCATTATATTGCTACGTAGGGGCGGCCTCCACTCAAGATCCGAATCCAAAGTTGTTCTATCCGACTCCAGAAGATCAGCCGCTGAGGTGAGATCGAACCAGGGGAAGAGGATTTCTTTAGAAATAAGACAACAGGAGGATGACATTGAGAAATCGAATCACGGTAAGTGTAGCCCGCATAACCGCTCTGCTCACGGTGATTGCAATCCTTCTCGTATTGGCCAGCATTGCCGGACAGTTGATTTTCCACCTCACGACGCATGACACAGCGTTTGGGATGATTCGCTTGTTTAATGTCGATACCGAGAATAACGTTCCGACTTACTTTTCTGCGCTTTTGCTGCTGACGTCGGCCCTCCTAATCGGGATCATTGCGGTACTGGAGAGGCGTGATAGTTCCGATTTCTTTTACTGGATCGGTCTTTCGGCCGGATTTGTCTTGATGGCAGCTGATGAAGCCTTATCTTTTCATGAAAAATTAATCAGTCCAGTACAGAACCTGTTGGCCTGGGAGCGACTCGGAATCTTCTACTTTGCCTGGATCGTCCCAGGCATCATTCTGGTCCTTCTTCTGGGCCTGGTCTTCTTGAGATTCTGGTGGCGCCTTCCACCTGCGACTCGATTCAACTTTCTGGTTGCGGGTCTCTTTTACCTCGGTGGAGCAATTGGAATCGAGGCTTTCGGAGGCTGGTATGCAGAAACTTTCGGAGGAGATCTCCTCTACAGCATGATAGCCACTCTCGAAGAAAGTCTTGAAATGACAGGTTCAATTCTTTTCATAAGAGCTTTGCTGCTATTCATTGCAGAACAGTATCGGGAGGTGGAGTTTCAGATCACCGGTGGGAAAGAGATGGCCTTTGCGTCCATCAGGGAAGGTGCCCAATCCAAAACAGCCGCTCAGCAGACCGTGTGGCAGACTTCGCTGAAGAAAGAAGGCCACGGATAGTACTGCATCTCCTCTGGTCCTTTCTCGGTACAAACCAGTGAGCATCTGGTTGGGCGTGGATGCGTCCTGGAAAGCGGCGACTGGCAACAGCAAACCATTTCTTAAGATTCCCCGCTAAGGCCGGACTCAGCTGGGAAAGGACGAACCACACCCGTTATCTTGCCAACCTTCAAGGCTGCCGTTGCGGTATGCTGATTCTGAGAACGCAGAGGTCGGCGGTTCACTCGGAGTCACTACCCGTGAAGAAAGTCGCAAATCGTCCACGAGTTGTCATTATAGGCGGAGGATTTGGTGGCCTGTTCGCAGCCAAAGCGCTGGCAGGCCAGCCTGTTGAAGTGACACTGGTCGACAGAAGAAACCACCACACCTTTCAGCCACTCCTTTATCAGGTCGCGCTGGCCGTTCTTTCACCAGCGGAAATTGCTTCGCCCCTGCGACGTGTCCTCAGACGCGCCCCTAACGTTCATGTCCTTCTCGCCGAAGCTACTGATTTCGATAAGACCAGCCGAAAAGTGAGACTCGCCTCAGGCCGGGAGCTCGAATACGACTACCTTATTGTGGCTGCAGGCGCTCGCCATTCGTACTTTGGGCACGATGAATGGGAGGAGTGCGCCCCGGGACTTAAAACGGTTGAAGATGCAGTGGAGATTCGAACACGACTCTTAAAGGCTTTTGAGAGCGCAGAAAAGCGTGCCCTACTAACCGGTCAGCAGAAATCCCTCAACTTTGCTGTGGTTGGCGGGGGGCCCACCGGGGTTGAACTGGCGGGGGCTATCGCTGATTTTGCTAGGCTAAGCCTCGCTAAAGACTTCAAAGCCATCGACACCTCAAAATCACATATCCGACTCTATGAAGGACTCGATCGAATCTTGAACACCTTCTCCGCAAAATCTTCCCGGCGGGCGGAGGAGCAACTGGGAGAACTGGGAGTAGAAGTTCACACCAATAGTATGGTGACCGCAGTTGAATGCGGGCGTATCAAGGTGGGAGAGGAATGGGTCGAAGCTGACGTTACTCTATGGGCCACCGGTGTGGCGGCTTCACCACTGGGCCGCCACCTCGGCGTTGTAACCGATCGGTCCGGTCGAGTCCCGGTTCATCAGGATCTGAGTATCGCCGGACATCCGGAAATCTTTGTCATTGGTGACATGGCGTCGTTAATAGATGCTGCCGGTGTAAGGGTTCC
>DATGOF010000635.1:0-2288 GCA_035306285.1 Acidobacteriota bacterium
ACACCTTCGTGCGGCATCTGAGGGCAGTCGGTCGCCGTGTCGAAGTACAGAATTATATCGACAACACGGGAGTCCAGGTAGCCGATGTTGTCGTCGGATTTCATTACCTTCGTAAGCTGTCTCTGGAGAAGGTAGCCCGAATTGCCGAACCTTTCGACTATTATTGCTGGGATCTCTATGCTGAAGTTTCCGAGTGGTACCGCCAGGATGAATCACGTTTGGCATTGCGGGAGAGTACACTGAGGGCGATCGAAGATGGAGATTCGGAGCTCAGTCTCCTCGCCGATCACGTTTCCACTCGCATCGTAAAGGCTCACCTGCGAACCATGGATCGCCTCGGAATTCGCTACGATTTACTGCCTCGGGAGAGCGAAATCCTCCACTTACGCTTTTGGGATGAAGCCTTCCAGATGCTCAAGAGCAGACGGGCAATATATCTGGCCAAGGATGGGGCCAATCGCGGCTGCTGGGTAATGGACCTCCCCGGCGAAAACGGCCAGCCCGACGAAACAAAGATCATCGTACGGAGCAACGGAACCGTTACCTACGTTGGTAAGGATATCGCCTATCAGCTTTGGAAGTTCGGCCTCTTGAATAGGACTTTCCACTATCGGCTCTTCCGTTGGAACGATGACGGAGAGACCGTCTGGATCACAACAACTGAAGCGAGCGGAGATGAGCCTGATTTTGGAGGAGCCGACTTCGTCTATAACGTGATTGATGTCCGGCAATCCTACCTGCAACGGGTGGTGGTACAGGGACTCAGGAGCCTTGGTTTCCATCGAGAAGCGGATCGTTCGATTCACTTTTCCTACGAAATGGTGGCTCTCTCTCCGGCTTGCTGTGATGAGCTGAACATCGAGCTCTCAGAAGAGGAGCGTCAGAAACCTTATGTAGAAGTTTCTGGCAGAAAGGGTTTAGGTGTCAAAGCAGACGATCTCATCGATAAACTTGTGGAGAAATCCCTCGATGAAGTCAACCAGCGACAGCCTGATCTCTCTGAACAGGCCCGGCAAGAGATTGCCCGCCAGATTGCAGTCGGAGCGCTCCGTTATTTCATGCTTAAGTACACACGCAATGCGGTCATCGCGTTCGACTTCTCCGAAGCTTTAAGTTTTGAAGGAGAGACCGGGCCCTACCTCCAGTACTCAATCGTCCGCGCCAACAACATCTTCCGCAAGGCCCAGGAGCGCCTGCCAGGGTGGAACGAGGGCTGCTGGAGAAACAAGGTTGGAAATTGTCAATTTCCCGAAGAATTCTTCGAGGATAGTGAGATCTGGAATCTTGTGCTCCAGATTGCCCGAATTGAGGACACCGTATTCCAATCGATCGATTCCCTGGAGTTATCGCAGACCGCCCGGCATGCCTTCAGTCTGGCCCAGCAATTCAACCTTTTTTACCATCGTTACCATATACTGTCTGAAGAGGATGAACTTAAACGGGAGTTCTACCTGGCGATTGCTGACTCAGCGCGCCGGGGTCTCTTGAGGTTGACCGACCTGACCGGTATTCAGGTCCCCGAAAGAATGTAATGAAGAATTTGGGCCTATTTCTCCTTCTAATCGGTTCGGTGGTAGCTTTTCCTCAGGATGAAGAGGGCGAAGAAAAGGTAGAAACCCCTTTCGTGTCGGAACCAATGCCTCTGGAATCCTTACTGGGAGCTAACCAGTATCATGAATACAATCGACGGAATCGGTATAGGGACCGCATCGAAATCCTGAGAAAAGCCTTTGAGCGCAAAGCAACCATCCTGGACGCCCAGGCCAGGGCACGCCGCTTCGATTTTGTTCTGGAAATCCTGCGCCATTTGCGGGACCTCGCCCATTACGCAACCGAATTATCTCTGAAAGAAGAGGACTCTAATGAGTTGCGTCACCGAGAAGTGAAACGGCTGGAGATCGAGCTGAGACGTCTGACTGACCGTATCCATGATTACAGTTTGCTGGTTCCCTTTGACGAACGTGAGCCTTTTGAAGAGACGAGTGCTCGTCTCGAGGATCTTCGCAACCTGCTTCTGAGACAGATTTTTGGAGAGGTGTTTACTCCTCTCCAGGGTTCTCGTCAGTGGAGTGCTAAAGAGACGGTCGTGCCCGTTTCCTTTTCTCCTGGTCCGTCGACACCTTCCTCTTTTCCGACTCCCTACACGCCTCCTCCACAAAGAGGATTGGCGGGGCTGGATCGCTTTACAGAGGAAGAATTTGAGAAGATTCAGCTGGCCCAGGAACTCGAGAAACGAGTCCAAGTCTTTCTTGAGATTGCGGAAAGTCGCCTCGACGAAATTGAACGGC
>DATGOF010000636.1:0-2674 GCA_035306285.1 Acidobacteriota bacterium
CGGCTTAACCGACGAAACGGGTCTTTCACTAAACCTCCTTACCGATTTCCTTCAATCGAGAAAGCCGGCGTGCGGATTCCGTGTCAGGTTTCTCCTCAGGGAGACCAGGGGCCCCTCTGCCGCCGCTTTCAACCCGGTCAGTATAACAATTCCAGAAGCAGATCACGCACCTGCCCACGAGCGGGTCCGTGCCCGGACTTCTACGGAAAAATTTCTTCTTGTTTGATACCGGAAGCTGGAGAGCCTTCGCTTCCTTACACCTTACGCAAGCTCACCGCCATGAAGCGATCTCTCGCCCATCCGATCCTGTAGTGGATTTTGTTTCTCCGAAGCTCCTCAAAGCTTACTTAAGATTGGGATTTGAGGTCGGACCCGTTACTGCCAAGAGCGTGGTCTCCAACATTCGCTCCCTGCAAGCTGTGCGTGCTGCGCTTATCCTTCAGGTGCTCGCGCAAGCTTCGAACGCTTCGACCAATGGACTGCGAAACCTCCAAAATCTTCCGCACCCGTAGACCACCTGGTAATCGGTGATTTCCGACTGCATCCAGGCCCACGGAAGCCACGCAGCCGCATTCGTGACAATTCGGCTGTCCTCCGAACTGGCACGGAGTCACTGCAGTTTCAAGGTCCGCTGAGATGCAGGAAGTCACCTGGGCAAAAATACACTGAGACGGATTGTCCGGAGGATTCAGGTATGAATCCAGCATCTGTTCAGACAATTGGAGTAGGGGAAACTGTCCCTTCAGGTGTCTCATCTCTTCCACTGCTCGAGCTCTTTGATCGGCCGTAAGGATCTCGGGACCGGTTTCCCCAATCTGCGGAGTGAAGAGACTAAAGCGTATAACCCGAACCTCCGGCCGAGCCGCCCAGAAACGAACGAACTCTTCCAGATAGCCATTCCGGCACATCATCTGCCCGGTAACTGTACAGTGAACCGCAATCTGATGCCCCTGGATATGTTTGAGGATCCTCTCATAGGTGGCCGGCTTTCGTCTGATGTCATGTTCCGCCGGCAATCCGTCTATAGAGACGACGAGATTCAGATACGGAATACTTGCCCATTCGATCGGGATAGGCCGGACAGCGCTAGTGACAACTTCGACATAAATCTTCCGTTCCGAAATCTTCGGCAGCAACCGTGAAAGCTCCCGAAATCGGACTAGAGGCTCACCCCCCACAAGGTAAACCACGAGAGGCTTCCTGTCATCGATGACGGCAAGGATAGCGTCCACCAGAGCGTCGCCCCTGCGGTCGGCTAACGATGTGAAGGCAATGTCACCCAGGTGTCCTGGCTGAAAAGCATAGCAACCGGGACAAGAAAGCGGGCATTCTTTCGTAATTTCAATGGACAATGCTGGTAGATAACCGGCCAGGATTCGGCCCCAGGCTCTGACGAGATCGCTTTTTCGCATTCGAACTCCTGCTTTCTGTGTCTGAGTGGACTAGGCCTGGCCGAATCCTTGAGAAAAACAAGTGACGATTCAAAGACTCAGCAGGAGTGCGCTACAAGAACTCTGTGCAGTCAGTCTGTACAGCAAGTTCCAAGATGTTTGTGAACGGCCCGTTCCAAGAAAGAATCGTCACAGATACCATCGTTAGTCCGCCAATCGCGGCCCGCATCCACAACCACCACTTTTCCCGCCCAGCTCCTAGTCTGTCAGTTTAACACTTTACGCATACAGCAATGAAAGCCGGATATGAGATTGGATACCTCGATCCGGGGGCGGCCTGTGGGGATTCCGGGACTGCCGGTTCTCCGGAGCTCTTGGCACAGGAGGCAAGAGCACATATTGCCCCCTGTTATAAGGAGAAGGCCTTCGTTATGATTTGATAGGCTCGGTATTCAAAAGTGAACGGTCTTGACGACACCGAGGTTCAAATCGGCGGCGAGTGCCGGCCTGGGAACGGGTCGACGGATCAACGTCGAGTGGCTCAAAGGAGATTGCTGTGAAGTATCGCGGTCTGTGGTTCGGTTTTATCGCCGTTTTCGTTGGCTCTTTCGCCGTCCTTGGCTATTACGGATTCGAAATTTATCGGGTGGCACCTCCCATACCCGAGAGGGTCGTGACAACCCATGGAGAGTTGCTCTTTACGGGAGAGGAGATCAGAGACGGGCAGAATGTATGGCAGTCCATGGGAGGGCAGCAAATCGGCTCGATCTGGGGGCACGGCGCATACGTTGCACCCGACTGGTCGGCAGACTGGCTCCACCGAGAGGCTGTTTTCATCCTCGATCACTGGTCACGGGCAGAAACGGGTCAATCCTTTGATGAAATCGACTCCGAAAGACAGGCCGCTCTAAAAGCCCGTCTTGCAGAGGAACTCCGTACCAACACTTATAATCCCGAAGATCGGACCTTAACGCTCTCGGCAATTCGGGCCGACGCCATCGCGGCCAACACTTCCTACTATTCACGGCTTTTCACCGATGATCCTGAGCTGTCCGCTGAACGGGAAGCCTATGCGATACCCGGCAATGTCCTGACCGATCCAGAGCGAGTCAGGAAGCTGAATGCTTTCTTTTTCTGGACATCCTGGGCATGTGTCACCAATCGTCCTGGTAGCGATGTGACTTATACCAATAACTGGCCGCCCGAGGAACTAGTGGCCAATCGCCCCACCAGTGCTCTCATCTTGTGGACCGGCGTGAGTGTAATTCTGTTACTGGCGGGAG
>DATGOF010000637.1:0-2949 GCA_035306285.1 Acidobacteriota bacterium
GTTCTTCGACACCGCCAAGCCGGTCTTTCTCTTTCACGAGTGGCAGGCCGAGGTATCTGGACCAATCTGGAAAGACCATACCTTCTTTTACGGTGCCTGGTTCTCGGAAAGGTTTCCGGCCGGGTCCTTCAAGCGAGCTGACGTCCCGACAGATTTGATGCGGCAGGGAAATTTCTCTGAGCTTTCTCAGGCGCTGATTGATCCTCTCACCGGCGATCCCTTTCCAGGAAACATTATTCCTGAAAACCGGCTGAATCAAACGGCTCTACGAGTCCAGGAGTTGTATATTCCCCGGGCAAACTTGCCGGGGCTATCCAACAATTTCGGATTCCTTTTCCCCTACCCCGCCGATAAGTATCAAACCGACATTTTGAATTACCGCATTGACCACCAGTTGACGGAGAACAACTCAATCTTCTACCGGTGGTTGCGGAACGAAGTTCCTTACGTCCTGTCGACGCAGCTTCCAGCTTTTTCCTGGACTCGTCGCAGGAGTTATTCAAAAGCTGTTATCTCCGATACTCACGTGTTTTCACCGTCAGTCGTCAACACGTTTCGCTTCGGCTGGAATGGAAACTACATGCTGGACGGGGATACGGTCGATGGATGGGAACCTCTGAACGGCGCCGAAGCGGTCCAGGCTATCGGTCTTCAAGGGGTCAATCCGAGGGGTCTAAGCGAACAGGGATTTCCTCGCATGAACATCTCTGGCATCGCAACACTGCAAACGACGGCTGGCGGCATTCGGGATGACCACTTTGATTTCCACTGGGAAGATTCGCTGACGTGGTCGAAAGGACGTCATGTCTGGAAATTCGGAACTCAAATCCTCAAGCTCAACGACTATGACGCCATTGTTAAGGAAGGAACATACGGCGTCTTCAACTTCGACGGAAACTTTACCGGAGTCGGATATGCCGACTTCCTGCTAGGTCTGCCTTTTTCCAGTACGCGTCTCGATCCGCTCGTGCCGCGCGAAATGGAGGCGTACGAGGTGGGCATCTACATCATGGACACCTTCAAAATGACGCCGCGGCTGACGCTCGACTATGGGCTCCGGTGGGACTATTACTCATCCCCGACCTTTAAAGATGGACTTCAGTATAACTGGGACATCGAAACCGGCAACGTCATTGTTCCCGACGCAGCGATGTCGGAGATCAGCCCGTTGTATCCCGATACTATCAATGTCGTAGCCGGTGAGGTGGTGCCGGATCCGGATCTTGGCAATTTTCGGCCTCGTTTTGGTGTTGCTTATCGAGTGCAAGAGGATCTCGTCCTGCGCGGTGGTTATGGCGTGTTCACAGAAAGAATCGGCTACTTTGCCCGGGCGCAGGGAACCGGACCCTTCGAGATAAGCGAAACCTATTTTAACGAGATCCGAAATGGAGAACCCTTCTTCTCCTTCCCGAATCCTTTTCCGGACAGCCTGGAGGCCGCCACCGTTCCTTCGCAAAGCATTTCAGGTTATCCGACGAAAACCGACAATGGTGCAATCCACCAGTTCAATGTGAGTCTTGAAAAGAGGATTGGTGATTACGGATTCCGTGGCTCCTACATTGGTTCGCGAAGCAGAGGCCTCAACTACACGCTCAACATCAATAAGCCTGAACCCAGCCTGATCCCATTTTCGCCAGATCGGCGTCCCTATCCTCAATTTGTCGGAGGCTCCTTCGTCCGGGAAGATGGTGCGTCGAACTACAATGCTCTGCAGCTGGAAGCCAACAAACGAATGGGCCAGTTTACGTTCAACGGCCATTACACCTGGGCCTCTAACTTGCACAATTACCTGAACACCCAGAATCCCTACGATGTAACCAGTCATTGGAGCAACGATAACTTCATGCAAAAGCATCGCGCCGTCATTACCAGTCAGTGGGATTTGCCTTTTGGCCGCGGCCGCACATACCTGGCCGATGTCAACTCTTTTGTGGATGCTCTTCTCGGAGGATGGAAGGTCACCACGATCAGCTACTTTGCGACTGGAACTCACTTCTCACCCAGTTTTTCAGGTGCGGATCCTTCCAACACGAACACGTCTGGGGGGCTTCCCGACCGGATCGCTGATGGCAACTTGAGCCGTGGTGAACGCACCGTTGAACGCTGGTTCGATCCCTCTGCGTTCAGGGTTCCCGAGCCGGGACGGTTTGGAAACAGCGGCGTCAACGTGCTGGTGTCGCCGGGGATGAACGTCCATCATCTGAGTCTGGCTAAGAACTTTCGGGTTGGTGAGCGTTTCAACATCACTTATACAATGGGGGCCTCCAACATCTTCAACCACCCCCATTTTGATCCGCCGCGGAATAATATCTCCAATCCCGATGCAGGTGAGCTTTTCGCAGGTATAGCGGACTGGCGAGCGGAAAAGCACGGGTCCCGTAAGTTCCAGATGAAACTACGCATTTCGTGGTAGCTTTCTGAAAGATTCGGAGGCCCCACCCGGGCCTCCGGTCTCCCTCTCAACGGCTAGAACTCTGCCACTTCCCTGAGTCGATTTCGACCATCGGCTCAGGAAGATCAACACCGAGCTTCAGGACTACCAGAAAACTGGACGGCCCTGTAGACTCTCGAAGAGAACGGCCCTCCGGGGCCAAGAAACAAGAAAGAAAGGAGAAACTTGTGAGTGATTTGAATGTCGGCATTGTTGGACTCGGGTGGGTCGCTGGGGCCCACATCGAAACCTTCAAGAACGTGAAAGGGGCGAATGTCACGGCGATCTGTTCTCGTCGTGAACTCGATGAAGCGAAGCTCGAGAAGCAGTTCGGAATTCCTCTGAAGGCCTACCGCAGTTATGAAGAAATGCTGAAGGATCCTTCCATCGACATCGTGGATATCTGTACACCTCACCCTTTCCATCCCGACCAGGCAATCGCAGCTGCCGAGGCTGGCAAGCACCTTTTAATTGAAAAGCCGATAGCGATTACCTACGAGGACAGCCTCCGCATGCGC
>DATGOF010000638.1:0-6759 GCA_035306285.1 Acidobacteriota bacterium
ACACACCCCTTACTGTGAAGACACCTATCTGCAGGCACTCCGTCGAAGCTCTTCTCCACTCATTGCATTCATGGAAGCAGCTTGAACTTTAATTTTTTCTTGACAAACTACCTCGGATGTCCTGCCTGTGGGTCATCTCCCACCTTCTCGACGGGCAAGGATGCCCGTCGAACGTGACAGCCAAGATGGCTGTCGTACTGCGGCACAGCCTCTGCGGTGAAATCTCGTGTTTCCAGCGCGACGCTCAAAGTCCGTGCTCGGCGCGGTAGGCGGGAAGCCGCCGGTCGAGCGTTTCCTGCAGGACTTCCAGTTTTTCCCTGAGGACATACGGCGTGTAGACGTAATCCTGCTCAAACTCGAACCCGAGGCGGGAATCTCGAAGCGCTGCGTCCAAAGAGGCCTCCGTTCGCTGGATCTCGTCACGAAGTAACTCCTCCAGCCTTTTAAGTATCTGCAGCCGCCGGGACCGCTCCTTTGTATGAACAAGCTCAAATCGGAGATCTTCAAACTCCAGAATGGCAGCATTGGATCTCAACATCCGCTGCATCTGCTCTACCAACAAGACCTCGCGAAACGCTCGAACTCGACGGTCTTCAGGCGACTGCAGGGCTGCCCGTCGATAGCTCTGTAATCCTTTTTCAAATCCGTCTGCCGCCAGCCTGAGGTATTTCAGAAAGACCTTCAATACCCGATCAGGATCAAGTTGATCCGCATCTTCGATCCTTCCGATTCCCGACACGTTCGTGGCGTACTGTTCCGCTCGATTCACCTGATTGGTGAAATCAGGATAGAAAACCATCCTCCTGACGGTGTAGGGCCAGTACGGGTTAATTGTGGCTCCGATATAGCCCTGCCACTTGATTGGATCCCTCCAGGAGTGCTCCAGCATCATGGTGCGGGGAACCGCTTCCTGGAAAAAGAGAGGATTCGCGACCGCGTTGTTGGTCCCCATTGAAGGGCCTGTATCGGGAACTAGTTGGATCGCGTCACTGAATTCTTTCCAGGCCTTCAGCACCAGCTCTTCATTTCCTTTCCCGAATTGACGGCGAGCAATGGAACGAAGCAACTCCTCTAGAGGCGGCGCTTCGCTCCAGCAGTACCAGGAACGAAGTTCAGCAATAATATTGGGCTTGTACCCGTTACTCCAGGTCTCGTGTGTGCCATCGACTCCTGATGTGTCGAGCGCCTGGTACCGGCGATACCACTGATAAGGAACCGGAAGATAGGGAATGGTGCCAAATTGCCAGCTTGCAAAGGTGTCGACCTTGGAATAGACCTTCATGCCCCGACTTCGAGCCTCTTCGATCTGCGCTTCTGTCACTTCGGCCGGTCCAACCTGGTTGATCGAATAGTCGCGCAGGTAACCACGCAAACCGTCAATTTCGAAACTCTTGCCGTTCTCCCAGGTCAGCATCGGAATACTCTCCCTGGGGAGATTCCGGACGACACGCCGTTTCAGAGGAGCTTGCTGGGGGCGAAAGTCAATATTGTATTCCCAGGCCAGGATTTCCAACTCGGGATTGAGACGATGACACTCCTCGGTCACCACTCTGACACCTTCCGTCCATTTTTGAGTCCATTCTTCGAGATTCTCGCGATGCCCCCAATCCTGGTAGTAAAAGCCTTCAGTCAAGAGGATGTATCCCTTGATCTCAGGAAATTCCGTCACAATGTCGCGCACCAGCTGGCGAAGACCCCGCACGTTGTCCGGTTCTCCCGTGTAGCGATAAATAATCGGCGTATAGACTTTTATCCCGAAGCGGGAGGCTCGCTTAATCAAATCATGAACCCGTTCAGGCTCTTGTTCCTTGTTTCGGTAGAGAATTAGCGAATACAGGTCAGAAGCCCTCAAGGATGGTCCAGGCGCTCCGTTGGGATTGGCATACACGGAAGCGTAGATCGAGTCGATACCATCGTGAACCAGTCGCGCCAGGTATCGGTCCGGCCACTCCATCCACCCCATCCACGAAAGAACCATCCGCGTCTGATAACGACTGTGACGCACCACGTCCAGATCGTTTGGAAGAAAGGGACCCTCCCGCAGGTTCATGCGCTGTTCGATATTGAAAAGACCGAACATCGTTCCCCGGTCATCAAACCCACAAACAATAATTCGGTGAGGTGAGACCTGAAGGCGGTAATCCTTTTCCCCCCGCAACCCCTGGCCGTGGTCCGGTAGTTCGCGGGCGGTCCCGGCAACAATTACTCTTTCTTGTTGCGTCCAGGATTGCAGTGAGTCAACTTGCTGCAGTTCAACCTGAACCTGCATTGATTCTTGCAGGTACTGGCGAAAATCTTCGGCCGCGTTCTTTAGTACCGGACCGCTGTTCTGATGGATGACAAGCTTCCAACCAGTCGGCTCGACTGCCGTCTCGTCAGCGGTCGGACGCGCCTGGGGATCCCGGCTGAATTCATGAATCGGTCCGCTTTCCAAGAACCGGTGGTAATCATAAAGCTCCTGCTCGGGGAGGACTTCTGCCAATCTCCGGCTAAACTCGTCCGCGACCTGCGCCACTAAGTCAAATTGAGCTGACATAAAGAGACACAAACAGCATAAGCACCGCAAGAAACTCATTGGTCCTCCTTAGCGCTCAAATTATAAAGGCTACTTCCAAATCCCACAGGCTCTCTCGACCTCGCGGCGCTCAGCAGAGCCGATTGGGAAATCCCGCCCGGACAAGCATCGCTGCTCATCTGGGTCCAGAATTGTTGTGGGACTCACCGGTGAAAGGCTCTTCGATTAAATTATCGTCTCCGCCACGAATACAGAATGGCTCACTCCCTGATTCACCACCCTGACGCACAACATTGCCGGCAATCCGGCTATGGCGATTGTTTTCGAACAAGATTCCACAACCTGCCGGATCCAGGATGGTGGAGTCAGTCAGGTGGATCCACTCTGAATTCACAATCTGGATGGCCGCTTCACCCAGGGTTCCATTGAGATGCAATCCGGTCAGCGTTGCGTCCGAAACCCCCTCTAAACGGATAGTATTCTGACTGTCGTAAGGCCGATAGTCGGGGTTCCGATCGAATAAATTGGCGCCGATAACGATGTTGGAAGAATCCTCCACCAGGAGATTGTGCCGGAAGCCCTTCCACATGGTGTTCCCGGTAATGGTCACGCCTCGAGCATTTTTCAAGTGAACATTTACCGCCACATCGCTCAAAGCATTATCGGCGATGGCAAAATGTCCGACTTTCTGATTCAGTTCCGGGCCGGGACCGAGAAAACGGATATTGGCCGAATCGGAGAAGTGGGAATGCTGAAGAGTTGAACCGGTAATAGCTCCTTCCCGAATCGAACCTTCCCGCGCATCCAAGAAGACGTTGGCAGCCCCCGGATACTGCTCGCTCATGTTCGCTTCGATGTCGCAAGTACCAATGTGAAGATTGCGAATCTCACTTCTCTGAACAACGATCCCTCCCTGCTGGTTGTAGCTGATGTGCGATCCTACGATATTGATCTGGTGGAGGTTGACACCGTCCAGGAAGATCCCGATACCGCGATTATGGTAGAGATGACTATCGCTAATAATCACGTTACGATTGCGCTTTGTCAGATGGATCCCGTGAAGGGCTTCTCTGACGACAAGTCTGGAGATAGTGGCCTGCATGGTGCCCTCAAGTTGCACTCCAGATGCTTGCGGGTGGTCGCCGACAATCTCCAGACCGTCCACGACCGGGACGCGCTCTCGTTGCCAAACTCTGCTTTGGACCGTCTCAGGTCCGGCCGTACCCTGGTGGGTTCCCAGGATCCTGAAAGCCGGGCCTTCTCCGGCCATAATGATGCGCGCCGTACCACGCCCGGTGAGAGAGATCGGCCCAATCTTTTCGAGGACCACCTCAATCGTTTTGGAAATGCGATAGGTTCCCGCCGGGAAAACAATCTCACCCTTGCCTGAATCAACCGCCTCCTGAATGGCTTGGGAGTCATCGGATTGCCCGTTGCCAATGGCTCCATATTCGGTTACCAGAGCCACGCCCCTCTCCTGCTGTGCATATGCAGTGTGGAGAAGGAGCACCAGAATCAGACAGCGACATGTGAAGAAATACCTTCTGGTCGGTTGAATAGCAAAGCGAAATCTCATTGCAGTTGATTTAACCACGGAGAAACAGAGGACACAGAAGAAGCTTGTGGATACCATCACCATAGAGTTCCCTCCTTCCCCTGGCTCCAGTTCAGATGTTTCTGGAGGAAGAGGAACGTCCCCTGTCCGTTGATCTCGTGAGGCCCCAGAAAATACTCGATCTCGGTGCGATCTCCGATTCCCAGCTCAACATAGCGTCGCCGAACCTTGGCATATTCATAAGCGACCCACTCGTCGATCGCTACGCCGTCGTGATGCCCGCGTTCCACCATGAAAGGACGGGGAGCGATTAACCCGGCCAGTTCGGCGTAGTTGAACTTGCTGCCGAAATCAAACTCAGTGTGCTCGTGCTCATTGGTCAGTACGAAGCTGAAGGGCTGCTGAATGCTGACATGCTTCCAGACCTCTTCATTAAAATCTCCCGAGCAAATTGAAAGAGCGTAGCCTTCCAAGATCGCTGGAATGAACATCGCCGATTTACCGCCATAGGAGAGTCCGTAAAAGCCGATCCGCTGAGGATCAACAAAGGGAAGCTCGGAGAGCCAGTTTAAGATCTGCTCGTGCTGACGAACCATCACCCCAAAAAAGGTCTGTTTGAGGGGATTCGCCTTGCGCTGCAAGGTACGGTATATCTCTTCACCTATATACAAGTTCTGAGGTGCAAAAACGACGAATCCCAGATCCGCCAGCCGCGCTCCGAACGAGTGATAAGCCCTCGTGTCCTCATTCGGGTTACAGACGTCCTGCGGCCGTCCTGCGCGTCCGTGTTGAGCGACCACGACTGGCCGCCTCTCGCCGGCTTGAATGCCGTTCGGGACCAGAAGAATTCCGTAAGCGATCACTTCCGGGTATACATCAAGAACGACTTCATAACCCTTCCACTTGGGAGTTTCGTACACGATTCGCGTGCGTGCACCGGGAGGAAGAGTGGGCGGGGGAAGCCAACCGACAATCTCCTTCCAGAAATACTCTCGATGGCGGCGCGTACTTTCCTTCCAGGCTTCAAGGGAGGAATCATCAGCATCGTTCCAGAACTCGGCCCGGATATGGGGATTCAGGTACATCAATTTCTGGCAAAAGTCGACCAGTTGCTGGACCTGGCGCCTCTGTCGGTCGGTGGGATCGAAGTTGGGGCGCTGATCGGTGAGACCGGAGACATTATCAGGAACCGTGTTGATCCCTAAGTAACCACCAAACGCCTGAAGGGCCGCTGCTGAACCGGCGGACCCTCGGCCTTCCTCACTCACGATCAGTTGAATCGACTCAGCCAATCCCAGCCGTTCATAATGTGTCCGGGCGCGGGCAAACTCAGACTCTACCGAAACCAGTTCAGGGGTGGTGAGAACACCCGGCGCGGCGTGGTTGATTCCGTTCCTGGGGGGAGGGGGACCCGGCACTTCAGGCGCCAGGCTCGCTTCTACGACCAGGTTTCGCGGGGCGATCAGACTGGCCACTCCGGCATCTCCAAACTCGTGAAGTAGTCCCCAGACATTGCGATAAACCGGCTCTTTCCACAGCTCTTCCCGCTTATTGAAGTAACCGCTGACCAGTACTGCCTGGACCCGGGGATCGGCCGCCGCAGCGTAAAATGCGGTCAGACCACCCTCTCCATAGCCAGCCACACCGATAGGGAGATGTCCCGAATCGGATCGGTTCTGGAAGTAGTCGAGAGCCGACTGAACTTTCTGGACTTCAAATCCGATAATGTGACGCCCCATGAAGTAGGCCTGCCGATAGACAAATTCTCGGTGGGTTTGATTGGACGGCCGGACCCTCGGGTTCCCCGAGAACTGAAAGTCGCGATTAATCAAGGTAGGAACGAGGACCCGGCAGCCGGCAAGCGCCAGGCGGAATGCCATCATTGACTGAGCGGGGTCCTGACCGGCCAACCCTACGATCACCTCGGGAGTCGAATCGGCGTCAGGGAGTACCACTACCTGCGCCACCACGTCACCTCGCGGCTCAAGTAACAATCCTTCGCCCTCGACCCCCTCCAGCACCGGCCAGCGAACAGCGTAAATTCGAACATCCTCACTCTCGGCCACCAGGGCGGACATGTTCATGCTGGAAACGAGAGCGAGATCGGAAGGCTGAATGCGTTTATCCGCCAGTCCGATATAGCGTTTGAATCGCTCTCTGTTCTCGGCAATCGACGCATTGTATGACTCCGGACTCGAGTAGTCGCGCTGCCAGAGACCTTCTCGGGACTCAGGCGACTCTTCCGTGAGATGCATCAGAAATGCGTCCACCTTCTCCTGCATGGTGAACGACAGATCCCCTTCCATCGTAAGGAGCTGAGTGTCAGGAAGCGGGCCAGGTTGGCTCCATGCCAGCCAGGGAGTCAGAAAGAAGAACAACACCGGAAAAAATGTTCGGCTCACCAGCTTTACTCCTTGTCCAAGAAACGCTTTAGGAAGTCTAAAGTCTCCCTCAAATTAATTTCGTGTCCTCCGTCGAAGAACTCGATGCGGGTTCGATCGGGTATTCCCAATCGCAGATAGAGTTCACGGACTCGAGCGTATTCCGCCGTAACCATTGGATCCGTTCCTGCACCGTCGCTGTGTCCCCGTTCCACCATGAAGGGTCTGGGAGCAATCAGGCGCACTAGGTCGGAATAATTGAAACGGTTGGCTACGTCGAATTCCCCAAACATCTCGAACTCTCGGTG
>DATGOF010000639.1:0-2696 GCA_035306285.1 Acidobacteriota bacterium
ACGTCTCCACCCCATTGCGGAACTCATCTGAAAAACGCTGTGCGCGTCGCCTGGCGTGTCTGCTGGAAGTGGTTGAGGAGCAGGCCGAGGCTTCGCTAGTTCTCCCACCACCTCGCGGACCGCATCACGCAGAGCGCCGGCGTTCCCTGCCAAATGCTCTTCCAACATGCGGGCCAGGCCGAGGCCTCCTTTTGCGACAAGGGCACGGGCCACCTCCTGGTCCATCATCTCGCGATAGATTTCCTGTTCCGGAGCCGATCCGAACAGCTCAGACGAAAGACCGCTTTCTCTCATGATCTTCAAGAGCTGCGCCACAAAAAGCGCCTCAAACTCTTGTGCTGCCTTCGTCAATGTCGGTTGGGCGCTCGATCCCGTGAGAATTTCAGGTCTGCTGGCAATCGGGTCGATGGACATAGTGACCTCTCCGAGCGGCTAAATAATCTCTAATTCGGCCTGTAATGCCCCCGCAGCCTTGATCGCCTGGATGATGGCGAGAATGTCGCGAGGAGTTGCCCCGACAGCATTTAACGCCCTCACCACTTCTTCGATGCTGGCACCTTCTTCAATTGAAATCTGCTGCCCTTCCTCCTCGACTGCTTCGATCTGCTGATTTGGAACTACTACCGTTCTTCCTTCGGAGAATGGGGGCGGCTGCGAAATTGCAAACTGGGTTCCGATCTGGACTGACAACGAACCGTGCACGATGGTGACCGGTGCGATCTTCACCTCATTACCGAAGATGATCGTCCCTGTTTTCTCGTTCAGGACCACCTTCGCGACTCTCTCGACTTCGAGTGATTCGTTTTCGATTTGAGTGATGAACTCCACAACATTGTTGCGATATGGGCCAGGCACCTGTACTTCAATGGTTCGGTTATCCAGTGGAACGGCAACTCCCTGGCCGACTTTTGCATTGATAGCAGAAGCCAGACGGCTTGCGGTCGTAAAGTCCCCCTCGTGCAACAAGAGGCGTAGACTCTGCCGCTCCTGGAGCGAGAAATTGACCTCACGCTCAACGATCCCGCCGTTCGGTACGCGTCCGACGGTAGGCTGATTCTTCTGAATGGACGAAGTGGGTGTGCTGGCGGCGAATCCTCCTATGGAAACAGCACCCTGAGCGACCGCGTACACTTCCCCATTACCCGCCCTCAGCGGAGTCATCAACAGGACGCCTCCCTGAAGACTTCGGGCATCTCCAACAGAAGACACCGTCACATCGATCTCAGAGCCGATCCGGGCAAACGGTGGCAGTGTTGCGGTCACCATCACAGCCGCCGTGTTCTTGACCTGAATCGACCGTGCTGGAACGACTATGCCCTGGACGTTCAGAAGATTGCTCAGCGTCTGCGTCGTGAAGAAGGTTTGGCGGCTGTCCCCCGTACCATCCAGCCCCACTACCAGCCCGTAGCCAATCAACTGGTTGTCACGCACGCCCTGAATGGAGGCGATATCTTTTATTCTGGACGCCGCCGCTGCGGCCAGATAGGCAGGAGGCAGGGACACTAGAAGAAGCAAAATTGTCAAGAGTACTGCCTTAATTCGTTTCATAACTCCCTCAAAAGGGCCAGAAGCCATCGAGAATCTTGAACAAGATACCGGGACGTTGAGCCTCAGAAACAATTCCGTGCCCCTCCACCTCTACCTCCAGCTCTGCTATGCGAGTTGAAAGCACAACATTTTGAGGAGAGATATCGTTTGGCCGGGCAACGCCCCGTACAGTGACGACCTGCCGTTCACCATTAATAAGGAGTTCCCGATTTCCTTCCAGGAGCAAATTCCCGTTTGGAAAGACCTCCACGACTTTGGCCGTAATACTGGTCTGAAGAACACTTCGACGAGACGTCGTAGCGTCTCCCTGAAATTCACGGGAGCTGGAAAGGTCCAGAAGATTGGGTAATTCGGCTATTCTCCGCTCCAACCCGGCCAGGCTGTTTATTGACTGGCCCATGCTGCTTTCCCTGGAGGTAGCTGTACTGGCCTCAGAAAGTGCGCTGGTCGATTCAATCACCTCAATCGTTACGATATCGGCCACGCGACGGGCCTTGACATCCAAGAACGCGTCAGCATAACCATCCCGCTCGGACCAGAGGGATCCCTGGGACTCGCGATTGTCATCCTGGGGAGTTCTGGCCAGACGAGCGTACTCTTCTAGACTGCTCTCCACCGAACGCGTGCGAGCAGAGGGTCCGCAAGCTATCAACAAAGAGGCCGCCAGAAGCGCCAGCAACCAGCTTGGCAAAAGGATTTTTCTGTTCATTGCATTACCTCTAGTACATCGATCTGGACAAGATTCTGATCAATCACACGACCCCGGACGACTTCCTTGCTATCCAGATTCTCGAGCAAGATGAAATCCCCTTGTTGGCCGGCAGCCCGGGCTTTTGCAAGGGTAGCGACGGCAAATCGCTTTCCACGGGCAATCACTCGGACGACTTCACCTCGCTTCACCATGGTCGGCCTTTTCACATCGTCGGTGGTGATCAACTCGCCCGCTCGAAGCGACCGACGGGCCGACATTCCTATGACCGCTTCGGCATCGAAGACAAACCCTTCCAAATCGGTCAACTCGCGTTCCGTCACATCAACATCTGAAGAAGATAGCTTCTCACCGTAAGCCAGATCCCTGGCCGCAATGACAACAGGTCCCTCAGCTGTCGCTCTGATTCGCACCCATTGACTTTTCACTCGCTTCTCAT
>DATGOF010000640.1:0-3302 GCA_035306285.1 Acidobacteriota bacterium
AGGGGAAGAACAGCTCAACGTCTCCGTGGTCAGCTTTGGATTCAAGCACGGGCTACCTTTCAACTCGGATCTTGTCTTCGATCTTCGCTTTCTGCCAAATCCTCATTTTGTTCCAGAACTGAAGGAGAAGACCGGGAATGATCCGGAAGTTATCGACTTCATGAGAGCCCAACCGGAAACGGCCGAAATAATAGATAAAATTGAAGATATGCTAGAATATCTGCTCCCGAAATATTCGCGAGAAGGGAAATCGTACCTGACTGTCGCCATCGGTTGCACAGGGGGACACCACCGATCAGTAGTGGTGGCTAACGAACTGGCTCGCTGGCTTGAAGAGAATGGTTATCGAGTCAACCTTGTGCATCGAGATATAAATCTTCCATGAGTGAAAAGAAGTTAATTGGGGCACTGATTGTTACACATGGCCGGCTGGGGCACGAGCTTTTGGCTGCTGCCGAGATGATTGTAGGGGACATCAGTCATATCGCCGCCACGACCATCGGATGGCATGACGATGTGAATGAATCTCGCAGGGAAATTGAAGAGGCGGTCACAGCCGTGGACCAGGGCAAGGGAGTGATCATTTTAACCGACATGTTCGGAGGAACACCGTCCAATATTTCGCTTTCCCTTTTGAAGAAGGGAGAACTGGAAATCATCACCGGAGTTAACCTCCCAATGATCGTCAAGCTGGCCACTCAGACGGGTAAGGAAACGCTGGACGAACTTGTCCGGAAAGTGCGAGATCAGGGACAGAGGCAGATTTCGATTGCCAGTGAAGTCTTGGGAAAATGATACGGCGGGTGGTCAGGATTGAGAATGAACTCGGGCTGCATGCACGGGCGGCAGCCAGGCTGGTGAAGCTGGCATCTCAATTTGAATCAGACATCAAGCTGTCTCGTGTCGATGGACGTGAGAAGATAGATGGGAAGAGTATTCTAGGAATCTTGCTGCTGGCCGCATCGCAGGGAACCCAATTAGAAGTTGTTGTTGACGGGCGGGATGAAGAAGCTGCTTTAGACGCCATCGACGCGCTCGTGCGTGGAAAGTTTGGCGAAGAGAAATAGGATGAGTCATAGAAAAGATCGACAGCCAAAGCCCACTAAACTAGTAGGTCTGGGCCTTTCGCCGGGTATCGCTGTTGGAACCGCATATAGAGTCGAATCCCAGTCACCGGTTCTCTATCGGATCCGAATCAGCCCGGAGGATGTTGACCGCGAACTGAATCGATTTCACCAAGCCCTCGAAAAGTCGCGCGTGCAGTTACAACGCGTAAAGGATAAATTCGAGGCTGAGGTGGGGAAAGAACACTCCTATATCATCGACGCCCAGTTGCTAATGCTGGAAGATCGGCAGTTCCTGGGAGAGATTGAGCAGCGGATCAAGAAGGAACTGGATAGCCCTGAAAAGGCACTGCGGCGGGTCTCGGAAGAGTGGCTTTCGGTCTATGATGCACTCGACGATCCTTTCTTCAGGGAACGGGGCTCGGATTTTGGGGAGGTGGTCGAACGTGTGACCGCCAATCTCATGGAACTGGATAATGCCAAGGCGCCGCCGCTTCCCGAAGACTTGATCTTGATCGCGTCAGAGATTGGTCTGTCGACTCTGGCCAACTATCCTCTGGAACAAGTGAAGGGGTTGATTCTGACAAAAGCCGGAAAAACCTCTCACGTAACCATTATCGCTCGTTCCTACCAGATACCCCTGGTCTCAGGAATCGAGGATCTTCGTTCCTGGATCCGCACCGGCGATCAGGTCGTTATCGATGGATCCTCGGGAATCGTCAGATTGGGGCTGAGTTCGTCAGGTCTCACCCGCTACCAGAATCAAGTTCGCGAAGAAAGGCGACGGGCTGCCATTCTTCGCGGGGATTGCAAGCCGTGCCTTACTTCGGACCAGCGACGAGTTTACCTCTTCGGCAACACTGAAGTTGGTAGTGAGGTGAAAGGAGCGCTTGTTCTTGGAGCTGAGGGGATCGGACTTTTTCGTTCCGAGTACCTTTACATGAAGCAGCGCACAGCTCCTCTTGAAGAGGAGGAGCACTTTCGGGTGTACAAGAGTCTGGCGGAAACGGTTGGAGACCGGCCGGCCGTCATTCGAACTCTCGACGTAACCCGATCGAAAGATGAATCGGTGCATGCCGGCGAAGAAAAATCCACTTTGGGATTAAGGGGAATCCGATTCGGGCTTCAGCATCCCGATATGTTCAGAAGTCAGGTTCGGGCAATTATTCGAGCTCGGCAATTCGGGAACCTGCGGATTGTATTGCCCATGGTCACCAGTGTGGATGAACTTCTGGAAGCCCGTTCTCTGATTCGGGAAGTGGAAAGGGAAATGGTGACGTCTGCTACCCCGATTCCGGTGGGGGTGTTGGTGGAGGTGCCGGCCGCCGTGCTGACAGCCCGTTCGTTGGCGCGCCACGCGGATTTTCTGGAAGTGGGAACCAATGACTTGATTCAGTACACTCTGGCGGCCAGTCGCGTCCAGGAAGAGGTCTCGTATCTCTATAATCCTCTCCATCCCGCTGTGCTGGCCTCGTTAAAACAAATTCAGGAAGCCGCTGCAGAGGCCGACCGTGAAGTGATCGTATGCGGTGAAATGGCGGCTCATCCAGTACACGCAATGATTCTGATCGGTATGGGCTTTGACAGGCTTTCAATGAATCCCTTCGCTATCCGAGAAGTCAAAAAGCAACTCCGTAGCAAGTCCTACCAGGATCTGAAGACAATTGTCCAGGAGTTGAGCCGTATCGAAACCCTCAGTGGGATCGAGGAGTTTATGAGAGTTCATCAGACCGAATGGGCGAGTTCACCAGAGTTGACCGTGTGACGCGCGAACCAGATTTTACGGCATCGACTGTTCTAGCGACCGGGTCCCTTGAACCCGGTCTATTGGATCTGACAAGGCAGATGAAGAGTTCCGATATCCCGCAAGATCGACGCCGGAATTCAGCACGAAAGCAGGCCGAGATGGAAGGCATTCGGCACCGGGTAATGACGTCAGCGAATCAGTTGACCGTTCTCCGGATGGTAATGGTTCCCCTGTTTGTCCTGCTTGTTATCTACGATTACCTGGGGTTAGCAATACTGACCTTCTTCTTGGCAGGTGTAACCGACATGCTGGATGGTCTGATCGCCCGTAAGTTCGGTCAGAAGACGCCACTCGGAACCTTCCTCGACCCGATTGCGGATAAGTTGCTGCTGGTCAGTGCCTTTGTCGTGCTTTCCCTGGATAGTCTGAACCTGGCCGTCCGGATACCACTATGGCTGACGATCACCGTCATTAGCCGTGACCTGATCCTT
>DATGOF010000641.1:0-4932 GCA_035306285.1 Acidobacteriota bacterium
CAAAATGCTGATGCCGAGATTGATACGCACGAGTGGCTTTATCGTAGCTACATTTTCAGCCTCCATCGAAACATTGGGTGTGAGGCCTTGTTCCTGAAAGAATTTATCCAGCAATCGCCGGGTATACGCTCCTGGAGGGAAGAGAATAAGGGGATGATCGCCAATCTCTCGGGAGGTGATCACTTCTTTTCCGGCGAAAACCGGATGCTTAGCACTTGCGACGACCCCCATTTCTTCAGAAAAAAGAGGGATCACGTGTAAATCGGGAAAGTCGACAGGCAGGGTTAGAAGTCCGATATCAAGCCGGTTCTCACGCAGCTTGGTGATCAGTCTTTCAGTTGATCCCGTCACCACCTTCAACTCGACGCGTGGATAGGATTCTCGAAACTTCTCGAGAATTGAGGGAAGGTAGTACATGCTGGCAATCATCCCGGCGCCGATCTTAATCTCGCCTCGCTTGAGTTCGGCGATTTCTGAAACCTCCAACCTTGCGTTCCGTATTTCGCGAAAAATTCGACGTGCATAGCGGAGCAGGGTGCGTCCCGCCGGTGTCAGGTAAATGCGTTTGTTCACCCGCTTGAAAAGCTTTTCTCCGAGCTCATCTTCGAGCATCTTTATCTTGCGGCTGATTGCAGATTGGGCGACGTTTAGCTCCTGGCTGGCGAGGGTAAAACTGTTGTTTTCAGACACCGCCAGGAACATTTCTAATTGTCTGAGGTCCATCAAAAGACTATTTCTACCATATCGGTGTGGTTTTTTTTACTCCACTTATTTAAAATTCAACTTCGAATCTGTGTCGACAATAAGTCGACGCAGCTTACGAGTGACTTCGCCGGATTAAATGGTCCGCGGAGAGCGCTATCGATAGAGTAAACGATGGGTCACCCAGAGTATTTTCCAGCAGAAATGTGGCCGTCTTCTCCCGTCAGCCGGAGGGAATTCCTTGCCGTCTTGGCCGCTGCAGCAACTTCGTTTGCAATGCCAACCACCTCGGTAGCGGCCATTCAGGAAGGACCCGCCTCCTTGCCGCCCATTCCCGAGCATCATTTTCCGGATCGGCTACACCTGTTTATCTGGCGCAACTGGGAGATCGCCAACGTTGAACGAATGGCCGAAGTGTTGAAGACGACTCCCGGTCGCATCCTTGAAATCGGCGAGTCGATGGGATTACCACCCAAACCCCGGCTTACCGAGGATCAGCTGCGCCGAATCTACATTACGGTTATTCGCCAGAACTGGCACGTCATTCCGGACGATCAGATTATTCAGTTGCTCGGCTGGGACAGGGAACATTTCGAGTTCGCGCTTAAGGAGGACGATTTTCTTTCCGTGAAACTGGGGAGAATCAAGCCTGACTGTCAGCCGCTCTATTATTCGCCCCCTTCCGATGAGGCCCGACGGCGTGCCGCGGAGATCCGTGAGGCGATTCTGGGCGCTTTCGGACGGGACAACTTCCTTGCGCCCGGAGAGGCCCCTTTCAGCTTCGTCCAAACTCTCGCTGATGGGCGGTCCGCTGCCCACTTCGAGTCGAACGTTGAACCGAGGGCTGGTGAAGTCAGTTTGTCTGGTTGGAAACTGGTTACGCAGCTGGGAAGTACCGATCTTGCTGCTCTGGCCGAGCGTTTCCACCAGTACCTCTCCGACACGTTCCGATGCAAAACGGAATTGGTAATGGCTTCTACAGATGCTTTTCGCGCCCTTTCCTTTCAGCTAGAGACCACCAGTGTCGGGGTCCGGGACAGCTTCACGTTGGAAGTCGAGTCGGATCAAGTTCGAGTCAGAGCAAATGACCCTTTAGGCCTACAGCGTGCAGTGTATCGGATGCAGTTGATGATGGAGGCGCGAGGCGGTCCGCTTCTGCCTCTCGGAACGATACGACTGGCCCGTCGATTGACTCCGTGCTACTTGTATTCGTATTTCGCTCTCTACGGCGACCCCTTAATGGAAGAGGAAATCGATCCCTTTCCTGCCGGATATCTGGAAAAACTGGCCCGGCTGGGTGTCAACGGAGTGTGGCTTCAGGCCGTCCTCCGAAATATGGCTCCTTCGTCAGAATTTTCAGAATTTGGTAGCGGCTGGCAACAGCGACAGAAGCGGATAGCGGAACTGGTCCGGAGGGCGAGTGAGTTCGGTATTCAGATATTTCTTTATATCAACGAACCTCGTACCATGCCGACCGAGTTCTTCGACCGCTATCCCGAATTGAAGGGCACATTCAGCCGGGCCGAACCAAACTTTCACACGATGTGTACCAGTGTGCCGCGTGTTCGCCGCTGGATCGAAGAGAGCCTCACCCATATCTTCAAGTCTGTTCCCGGCCTGGGCGGCATCTTTACCATTTCAATGTCGGAGAACCTGACCCATTGCTACTCAAAGGGCAGACCAGACCCCTGTCCGCGCTGCTCTCAAAGACCGGCCGAAGACGTGCTGGCGGAATTGCACCACTCATTTGTCAAAGGCGTCAAGGCGGGCAGCCCCGATGCACGAATCATCACCTGGGACTGGGGCTGGGGCTATGACTGGGTGCGCAATGGAGTCGAGTCCGAAAAGCTGATTCCAAAATTACCCAAAGAGGTTGAACTGTTGAGCGTCAGCGAGTGGGACGCACCGGTGCACCGAGGAGGTGTCTCGACGGAAGTCGGTGAATACTCGATGTCAGTGGTGGGCCCCGGTCCCAGAGCCAGCCGGAACTGGACGATTGCGCGACAACACGGCCTCCGAACCATGGCCAAAGTCCAGATCAATGCTACCTGGGAGATCTCTGCCGTCCCCTACATCCCGGTCCCGAATTTGATCGAGCGTCACATCGAGAACTTGATTCGCGTCGGGGTAGACGGCCTGATGCTGTCCTGGACGGTAGGAGGCTATCCATCACCCAACCTCGAAGTTGCGCAAGAGTATTATTACTGGCCGGTCCCTGATAAAGAGAAAGTAATCCCGGCGGTCGCCCGGCGGCGTTACGGAGAGGGAGCAGAGCCCTATGTGCTGCGGGCCTGGGAGGCCTTTAGCCGGGCCTTCGAAGAGTTCCCATATGGTGTCCACGTCTATATCATCCCGACCCAGCATGGGCCTGCTAATCTTCTTCGCCTCGATGAAACCGGCTTCGATCCGGGCATGATTCTGTTTCCCCACGATGCCTACAAGCGCTGGTCAGGAGACTTTCCTCCCGATATCGCGTTAAAGCAATTTCGTCGGATGGCGGAATTGTGGAATTCGGGACTCGAGGATTTTCGAAAGGCACTGCCTCTGGTAACTTCTGATCGACAAGAGCAGGCAGCTAAAGATCTTGGCATTGCGGAGACCTGCTACATCCACTTCGAGAGTGTAGCCAATCAGCTTGAATTCTACATTCTCAGGGACCGTCTCGGTGAGGACGGTGCTGCTGAACATCGCTCCAGGATGCAAGAGTTGGCGGCTTCTGAGGCACAACTGGCAAAGCGGTTGTATACTCTGGCTCGTCAGGATTCAACCCTGGGCTATGAAGCTACCAACCACTATTATTACCGCCCACTCGATCTAGCCGAGAAGATCCTGAATTGTGAAGAGGTCATTGCACGCCTGCGCAACGGATAGGCGATCGAAGCGCTACAGGAGAAAGGTTTCATACGCTGATGAAAACGCTGAGAGCTGGTCTGATTGGCGCCGGGAGCTTTGGGGAATTGCACCTGCAGGCCTACCAGGCAATCCCGGGTGTCGAAGTTGTGGCAGTCTGTGACTCGAACAAAGAGAGGCTGGGTGAGATCACCGGGAAATACCAGGTTGCCAGGACATTCACAGACTTTAGGGATCTATGTCGACTTCCTGAACTTGATCTGGTCAGCATTGCTACTCCAGAAAACGCCCACCTCGAGCCTGTTCTAGAGGCGGCGCGGGCCGGTAAGCACATATTCCTGGAGAAGCCGATTGCGACCTCCCTGGAAGACAGTCAGAAGATGGTTGATGCGACCTCCCAGGCTGGTGTTTTTCTAATGGTGGGTCATATTCTTCGTTTCGAATATCGGTATGCGAGTACGAAACGCGTGATTGAAGAGGGAGAACTGGGGCGAGTCGTGTCAATTCATGCACGAAG
Organism: Acidobacteriota bacterium; assembly: GCA_035306285.1. Lineage (GTDB taxonomy): Bacteria > Acidobacteriota > UBA6911 > RPQK01 > JAPXNP01 > DATGOF01. The sequence goes on from DATGOF010000641.1 coordinate 4,070, forward strand.
GAACAGGGCCCGAAGTCTCTATCCTGTTTATGGCAATCGAATCCATGGTCTGGTTGTCAATGGAATTCACGACATTGATCTCTGTCTGTGGTATGTAGGGAGTCCCGTGCGGAGAGTACGCGGTTTTACCCGCAACATTCAGGGAGGGAAGAATCCAGATATCAACTGGGGATTTGTTGAATTTGAAGGGGGCGCGGTCGCCTGTTTCGAGACGCACTGGATGATTCCCGAGCAATCAGGAGTGACTACGGCGGATCAGATGCAGGTGATCGGAACTCGAGGGGTAGCCAACATCGATTTCGTCCATTCAGGTTTGAATCTCTGGAAGGACAGCGGTCAACAGGTCTTGAACGTATCATACGATGCCTGGTTTCAGGGACGGCTGTGGGGCCCCTTGGTGGAAGAAATTTCATATTTTTGTGACTGTGTTCGTGATAGCCGGCCTCCTTCGGTCATTACGCCTTCTGAGGCCCAGAATGCTCTCAGGGTCGCCCTCGCTCTAGTCGAGTCAGCGGAACGAGAGACCGACGTCGAGCTTGATTGGGCGGAGTAAATTGTCGTGATTGCCTTTCAGCCTGGATTCCTGAAGAGAAAGTACCCATGCAAGTAGATGAATTGATCGACCGGAAAGAACTGACCGCCCTGCTGGCTGACCTGGTTTCCATCCGCAGTGTGAATACGTCACTGGATCCCGACGGCAGCGAGAAGGAAATTTCAGAGTTTATCCAGGATTATCTGAGCAGCTATTCCATCCTGTTCGAAACACAGGAAGTGTGGCCGGATCGCCCTAACGTTATTGCCACTATCCCCGGGAGAACTGACCGAAACCTCTTATTTGAGTCCCACATGGACACCGTTCCCCT
>DATGOF010000642.1:0-5082 GCA_035306285.1 Acidobacteriota bacterium
TGGGCAGGCGCTGATTGGGGCGTAGCAACGATGTATCACGGTTTGAGATTAATTTGCGCTGGTGGCTCGATTTTCTATGATAAGACTTGCCTATTTGACTATAGTCGGGGGAAGATTGACATCCCGATTCAAGGAGAGATAGAGCCTTGAGCAAGCCTCTATCTCCTCACATCGGTGGACCTTCTTCATTGTTCGGCATTCGATAAATGATAAATATTGATGGAGCCCGCTTATATGAATTGGACATCCAAGCCATTGGCTGCACTTCTTCTAGGAATCCTCTTAATCGTAAGTATGACCGCCTGGTTTCTTCCTGAATCGGAATGGCAACCCCTTCAAGTACCCGGAACATGGGAAGAAAACCTGCAGCAGCTTGAAAACTACGATGGCTACAGCTGGTACCGGTGCTATTTGGTAGTTCCGCCACACTGGATTAGCGATGACCATCCTCGCGAACTCTGGACCGGAAGCATCACAGTAGGCATTGAGGAGGTCCACGACGTTTACGAGATCTATGTTAACGGTCAGCGAATTGGTGGGGCCGGCAGTTTTCCTCCGGCGTTTGAATCAGCCAAGCAGGGCTATCGCCGCCATCGGGTACCCACCGGTCTGCTTCATGGCGGCAAGAACCTACTCGCGATTAGAATCTACAACGAATCTGGGCCGGGCGGATTCAGGGGCCTACCGCCAGTGATCGCAGGGTACTACCAGGAAATCGTTATGGAAGGTCCTTGGGAATTTCGCACCGGCGATAATCTTGACTGGGCCCGTGAAGGAGCTGAGCCTCTCTCTGCCGAAGTCGTCTACGACAACGCGGTCGAAGCAACTACGCCACTCAGTCGCCCCGCCGAACTGACTCACGGCCCCAAACTTCCTCCGGATCAGGCGCTCAGTCGAATGGTGACAGCCGACGATCTAGACGTCGACCAGGTGCTGGCTGATCCGAAGATTGCTCAACCGATTTCAGTCAATTTCGATGCGCGTGGCCGCCTCTGGGTCGTCGAATATATTCAATACCCCTGGCCTGCCGGGCTGAAGATGAAGAGCCGGGACAAGTACTATCGAGCGGTCTTTGACCAGGAGCTGCCCCCGCCACCGTATGCACCCGACTCTCCCTACCGTGGCCTGGACCGCGTGACGATTCACGAAGATGCCGACGGAGACGGTAAGTTCGAATCTCGTAAGGTCTTTGTCGATGGTCTGAATATCACCACTGCTGTCCTTCCCGTAAGTAACGGGGTCTGGATTCTAAGCCCTCCACAATTGCTTTTCTATCGGGACCAGGATGGAGACGATGTGCCCGACGGCGATCCGGAGGTTCACCTGACCGGGTTTGGACTGGAGGATACACACGCCACCGCAAGCAGTTTGACTTGGGGACCGGACGGATGGCTGTACGGCACCCAGGGAATGACCGTTACCAGTCGTTTGAGAAAGCCTGGCTCCACCCAGGAGCCCATTTACCGGCAGGGAGCGATGATTTGGAGGTATCAGCCTTCTAGCGGGGTGTATGAGGTCTTTGCCGAAGGGGGTGGAAATGCATTTTCGCTTGAGATCGACTCGAAGGGACGCGTGCTGACTGGACACAACGGAGGAAGTACTCGCGGGTTCTATTTCCACCAGTGGGGATACTATGAAAAAGGGGGTTCCGGGCGTTTCGGCCCCATGTCCAACCCTTACACTTTTGGTTTGCTCGGGCCGATGCCGGCGGATGGCCCAATAGTCCGCTTCTCCAATGCTGTTCTCGTTTACGAGGCCGACACTTTACCGGCACGCTATCACGGAAAGCTTTTCTGCCCTGATCCGCTGCATAATTACGTGGTTCTTGCCGAACGGTTTCCTCTCGGATCGACATTTTCAACCAGCGATCTCGAACACCCACTCTCAAGTGACGACACTTCATTTAGACCCGTAAACGTTTCACTGGGTCCCGACGGAGGCGTATACGTCGTAGATTTCTACGAACATTTTATTGCTCATGGACAGAATTACTCCGGAATGCTTGATCCGACTTCAGGACGCGTCTATCGCTTGCGCCCTAAGGGAGTTCAATTACCTGCCCCTCCCAATCTTTCACGAATGAGTTCTGCAGAGTTGATCAAGCTTTTCGACCACGACAACAGAACGGTCCGTCGTATCGCGCTTAGAGAGCTTGCTGATCGCAAGGACGTCGATGTGGTGCCGACCCTGCTTCAGATCTTGAGAGAACGATCAGGGCAAGCCGCCTTAGAGGCTTTTTGGGCACTCAATCTTCTTGGCTTTTTGGATGAAGATCTCGCGTATGAAACACTGGCCCACCCGGATCCCCACGTCAGGCGGTGGTCGGTCCGCCTTATCGGAGACCTAGGATTGACAAGTCGAGCAATCGTCGACCGCCTTATCGCCCTGGGGAACTCCGAGATTGACTCCGAAGTCCGAGCACAGCTGGCGGCTACCGCTAGAACACTTGATACTGCGACCGCCATGCCACTCATCGAGGCATTACTTCAAAGAGAAGAAGACGTTGATGACTCACACATCCCCCTTCAACTTTGGTGGGCCCTCGAAGCCCGCTGTGAGACAGAACGAGGAGCCGTACTGAAGCTATTTGAACGAGCCTCACTCTGGCAAGAGTCCCTCGTGCAATCACATATCATCGACCGCCTCATGCGGCGTTTCACGGCCACAGGCGTTCGTCGCGACCTGGTTACCGCAGCCCGCCTGCTCGATATGGCTCCCGATGACCAGAGCCGGGATAAGCTACTGGCTGGTTTCGAACAGGGATTGGCCGGGCGCACACTCTCCAACCCTCCCGAAGAGCTTGTGCAGGCATTGGCCGAGGGAGGCGGAGGCACGCTATTACTTCGCCTTCGACAGGGTGATCCGGATGCTTATGACGAGGCTCTAGGACTGATTGCTGACTCTTCAGTTGAAGTGGTCCGGCGCAGAAGCTTGATTGAGTTTTTTGGCCAAGTCCAGGTTAATCGCAGCGTTCCTGTACTGATGGATCTAGTAGACTCGAATGATGTCGATGCTTCACTGAGAAGCTCTGCTCTGGCAGCCCTACAGGCCTATCATCAAGCCGATATCGGAAAGCGTGTTGCTCAGAAGTATCCCGATCTTCCACCAACAGTGCGCCCCGCTGCGCAGGCTTTACTGGCCAGCCGCGAGTCCTGGTCGATTGATTTGATCGAAGCTATTGAAGCAGGCCATATCGATGCAGCTTTGATTCCTCGTGAGATTGTCAGTCAGCTCGAGTTCCACGAGAATAAAAGGATAAAGGAAGCAATCGGGAGAATCTGGAGTCGATCGACTCCCGAACCAACCGAAGCTGTACAGGCCAGGGTTGCTGAACTGGAGCGTCTCATCGAAAACGGTGACGGCAATCCGCATCGGGGCAAGCAATTGTACATGGAGCATTGCGGCTCCTGCCATCGCCTCTTTGACGATGGTGGCCGGATGGGTCCAGACCTCACGACTTACGGTCGCGACGATCTCGGCCGGCTGCTTCTGAGTATTGTCGCCCCCAGCGCGGAGATAAGGGAAGGATTTGAATATTACGTTCTTACCACATCTGATGGACGCACAATTTCGGGATTTTTGACCGACCAAGACGAACAAGTTATTGTAATCAGGGACCTCTCCGGCCAGGACCTGACGATTAGCCGCGACCAGATCGAAAAAATGGAGGGAATGAACATTTCCTTAATGCCCGAAGGGATTCTCGAATCACTCTCGGACGAGGAAATTCGCGATTTATTCGCTCACTTGCAAGCCGGCCAGCCCTCTCCAGACTAAATGGAAACGGAGGCCGGTGAAGGTCACAAAGAATATTGTCAAGCTCAGAAGGCAAACGAGAAATGAAAAGACACACTAGCAGTCGCATTATCAAGGTTTTTGGCCTGATACTCACCGCCGCTTCCTGGGGATTTCTGGGTCATCTTTGTGCCCAACCTGACCCCATTCGGATCGGGATGATTGGTATTGATACGTCGCATGCAACTGCGTTTACGGAGATCCTGAACAATCCCCAAAGCCCGGAGCACGTGCCGGGTGGAAAAGTGGTCGCCGCCGTCAAGCAGTTCAGCCCCGATATCGAATCGAGCATCTCTTTGGTGGACGGCTATGTCGAGAAGTTGAAATCTGAATATGGAGTTCGCTTCTTCGACACAATTGAAGAAATGCTTCCTCACGTGGATGCCGTTATGGTCGAGAGTGTCGATGGTCGTCCACATCTGAACCAGGCCAGACCCGCAATTGAGGCTGGAAAGCCGACGTTCATCGACAAGCCCATGGCCGCTTCATTGCGAGACGTCATTGAAATTTTTGAACTGGCCAAGAAGCATGGCACACCGGTCTGGAGCGCATCCAACCTTCGGTTCCATGACGGAATCGTCAAGGCGGCTGCCACAGATGTCGGCGAGCTTGTTTCGGCATTCAGCTGGGGGCCCGCTCCGTTAGAGCCCCATCACCCAGACCTCATGTGGTATGGAATCCACGGTGTCGAATCCTTGTACACCATTATGGGCACGGGATGCCAGACTGTCTCCCGCGTATATACCGACGGGACTGATCTTGTCACCGGCATCTGGGAGGGAGGACGGGTCGGCGCAGTGATGGGTATCCGTGCAGCAAGAAGAGGTTATGGAATCAAGATTTTCGGCACTGAAACGATTATCGAGGAAGGGGCCGGTGGAGCCTATCCACAGCTTCTCAAGGAAGTGATTAAGTTCTTTCGAACCGGTCAGGTACCAGTCTCCCCTGAAACAACCATTGAGCTTTTCGCTTTTATGGAAGCCGCCGATGAAAGCAAACGTCGTGGCGGTGCTCCGGTCACTATTGACGAAGTGATGTCCCGGTATGGAAAGTAGGTCCACTCGGGTTCAGCCGCTATCGGGAGCTATTTCACGGTAGAGAGGATTTCCCTGCCCTCGTTGGCCGGAAGCTCGTTCATAGTGTGCAATATTTCAAAATCAAGTGAATCGCCCGTCACACTTTTCACTCTCGTATGGATATACATCTGACCTGCTTCACGAAGATCGTCCAGCAGAAGCGTGACGGTGCTCAGGTCAGGAGAGAGACGAGCAGAGACGCTTTGCTTCT